>JAJTFC010000019.1 GCA_021298315.1 Planctomycetaceae bacterium | reverse complement strand
GTCTTGATGCGAGAGGACTTGCCAAGCCGGGCACCTAAAGTGGCCGAAGCGATTTTGAAAATGCAAGGTCTCATCACGCCCGAAGAAATGTCCTCGATGTCCGCTCAGGTTCGCCTGGATCGCAGGCAAGAGAAAATCGTGGCTGGAGAGTTTCTAAACAGCAAACTCAACATGGACCTATCGCTACCCCAAGAAGGCCGATGGGCTGAATTCAAAAAGATCGTCGAGCGTGTCCTTGCAACCACCTGGGAACACCTCTTTTTGGTACTGATCTCGTTAGGACTCGCGATACTTACAGCCATACCGCTTGGGATTCTTGCAGCCCGAAACGAAGCGCTCGGACAGATGATCCTTGGAATCGTTGGCGTGATCCAAACCCTTCCCTCGATGGCGCTTTTGGTATTCGTTATGCCTTTGTTTGCCATCTTCGAGATGGGTATCGGGCCTGCTCCGGCGATCATGGCTTTGTTTCTCTATAGCCTTCTGCCGATCGTCCGAGGCACCTACGCCGGGCTCAAACAAATTCCTGCCGCGATTCGCGAATCGGCAGAGGTACTGGGCCTGAATCCAAAAGCTCGTCTAAGGCTCGTCGAATTGCCGCTAGCACTTCCGTCGATCCTATCGGGGATCAAGACCGCTGCGGTGATCAACGTTGGAACCGCAACCATCGGTGCACTGATCGGGGCTGGCGGATATGGCTCACCCATCCTAACAGGTATCCGGCTCAATGACCTGTCGTTGATCCTTCAAGGAGCGGTGCCCGCGGCGGTGCTGGCTCTTGCTGTGCAATACGGCTTTGGACTCTTAGAGAAACGGATCGTCTCTCCAGGCCTGCGCGGCGGCTAAGGACTCGTGCTTGGGGGCAATCCTTCGATCCACTGACGTATCAAGGAGACTGCACGCAGGTCGACTTCGTTGGATGCAACCGGTGGCATCTGATCCTTCCCACGAATCGATATGCGTTTGAGCAGAAGACTCTTTTCTGGATTTCCTGGGTACACGAGCTTGGCTCCCGCGATTCCTAAGTCGTGATGCTTGGGGGACGCGTCAAGGATTCCCATCTTCGACCACTCCGTCGGATGGCTCAGTTCCATCGCTGCGTTTCCCCCTCCTGCCGGGACATGGCACGAAGCACAATTCGAATGCAAGTAAGCCGCAACGCGAGCACCGAGCGATTCGGAGTCATCGTACGGATTGGCAAGCTTGGGCAATGCAGTTGGCAGTGCAGGAAGGATCGAAGAATCGCTTGGAGTTGGCCGTTGCGGCAACTGTGCCGCCTGACTTGCGATCGACTCCTGGTTGGTTTCGCTATTGGGCAACGTGGTTTTGGGGGATGGCGATTGGACAAACTGCTGTGGATTGACTTTAAACAGCCCTAGCCGTTCGAAGACTGTCAATTGGTTCTCGCCGTTTGCACCGTATTCGTAGGGGCGATTGAGTTGAGAGGTCTGAAGTCCGAGAGTGTAGTTCGCAGCGCGACTGTGGCAGACCATGCATTCTGCTCGGCTCGGATAGTGCCACTTTTGAACGCGAGAGCCGCTAGTGGCCGACTCATCGAGGATCCGATAGTCGACATCTTGGCCAGCCGCATCGACCAGTTCCGCATCCGTACCTTGCGGATTCCATCGGTACGAATAGCCGACCCACTCGTTCTGCTCGCGGAGCATCAGTCGAGTCTCGATCCATCGACGCGACTGCGGCTTGTCGGCTTGCTCTTGGATCGCAAAACTCTTGATCAATACCGTCCCGTTGGGAAACGTCCAACCGAATTGGTTTTGAAATTCGATGCGTTGATCCTCTGAGTCGCTGGCTGGAATGGCAAATGCTCGCTCCTTATAAGCTCCATCGCTCCATAGCGGCGAGTTTACTGAATAAGGCACGATGCCTTTGGCATAACGATGCTTAGCAACATCCTCAAAGAGACCGGTCTGACTCAAGAGCCTGGGGAAGCGACCTGAGTTATCCTCGGCGTTATTAGCCTGAAGCCTGACGATCGACTTGCCCAGATGATCAGCGATCCAGATTTCACCGTTATTCATCTGAGCAAAGCCAGTGATCGCATGCGGGGTATCTGCGATCTCTATCGCATCGGAGGGTTGATTCCCATCGTGCCCGATTGCCCAAATCTTACCCGTCGAGTAGTCCCCGTAGATATAGGCACCTACGAGCCTTTCGTACTGGGGCATCGAACCCCGGTAGACGATCCCCCCTGTGAGCGAACGGGCTTGGCTGTGATGATGATCCTTGACAGGTAGCTCAAAAGGATCCTCGCCTCGCTGGCGATTGGCGTAGAAGACCGAAGATCCTTCCATAACGCTCCACCCATAGTTGGCACCCCGCTTGACCAAATAGACTTGCTCCCAGATGTCTTGACCGTTTTGCCCGAGCCAAATTCGACCAGAGACACTATCGGTCGTGATCCTCCACGGATTGCGCAGTCCGTAGGACCACGTCTCTTTGCGAACATTCGCTAGATCCAAAAACGGATTATCCGGAGGGATTCGATAAGGTTGCTCGGGGGTCGACTGACTTACATCGATCCTAAGGACCTTCGCCGTCAAATGCGTGAGATCTTGGCCGCGAAGGTTCGTATCTGAATCCGTCGTACCGTCGCCACTGGTGATATAGAGCATGCCGTCGAGCCCGAACGTGAGTGCTGCCCCGTTGTGACCATCGCTTGGCCACTGAATGATCGTGCGAGTGCCGACGAGTTTGATCGCGTCGGAATTTATCGAATCTGGATCGATTTCGAGTCGCTCGATCTGCGAGTATTTTACGCCGTCGACACTTTGGTTGAGTCCGAGAAACACGAAGGGTTGACTGGGAAATTGCGGGTCAAAGCATAGATCGTAGTGGACTCGATCCGACTCGGCCGGGACGATGGTTTGCCTGCTTGGCTTTCCCACGTGGTTCGGATCCGTTTGGTTGTGCCTGAAGCGAAAGAGTTCGGAGGGGCCATAAGGATTCTTCTGGGTAATCATCCATACGTGGTTTGAGTTTGGCTCGGGGCGTAGATGGATCGGATGATCGATGGCAAAACCGAGTTCGACCTCTTGGGTAGCAAAGGGAGGTGGAGGTTCCGGTGATCCTTGCACTTTCGAAGTTGTCATGGGAACCCGAGTGAACGTTGGGCCCATGAACTGGATTTCAGCAAAGTCTTCATACCGATGGAAGGAGGGTTGCTCAAGCGGCGAGATGCTTGTCAAACTCGGTTGCTCCTGATCGCGGTCATAGTCGTAGCGACACAGCGAGTAGTTCCAGACCTCCCCTTCGGTTGGCCTACCACCCGTAGGATAGAAATCCTTCCAAGCGACCTTGAATTCAACTTGCCAAGCTCGATCCGAATCGGTGCGATCTTCGATCGTGCCATCGATCTTGACGGCGCTTTGAAAATCGAAATCATGGCGCGATTTGTACAGCGCATAGGCTTTGGCCATTCGTTCCGGTATGTACAGATCCATTTGGGTGTTGGCCGGAGTGACATGGAACTCGTAATAGCCGGGGTGTTTTTTGGACGGTTTTAAAAAGAGTTCAAAACAATCATCGAGCCAGGTTTGCTCATCGCGCTGGGTGATGTTTGCTTGGATGTCCTTGTCTTTGAGTTTGGCCCAGACGTACAGGTAATCTCGATCCCAAACCAATTTGGCTTGGGTCACCTCGGGGTTGTATTTCTGGGAGTCACCTTGGATCCATGCTCTGCGAAAGTTGTTGACGACCGGCGCGGGTTCCCAGCATGGGTCGGTATCGAGCCCATCGATCTTCGGTGGAGAGTTTGCCCATTGGCATCGGTAAGCCGCGATGTCTTGGGCCAAGAGCTGTGAACTCAATAAGCCAATCAAGAAAGCGATCAACCAACCGATGCAAACACTTCGCAATGAGTGCTCGATGGGAATCGCAATCGTTTTAGGATGTCTCATTTTTTGGCTCTTCAGGTATTTTAGTCGGTGAAAACTCGGCTTTTTCGTACTCAGCTTCGCGGTACTCGTACTCGTACTCGTACTCGAAAACGCATGAATCGATTCCATTCAATCGCCTTTTAAGGAAATGGGACCCCGGAAAGTGGCTCCGAATATCGACTACATCCCAATACTGCTGTTCGAGTACGAGTACGAATGGAACCAGTGGCATCAATACTCAGCCACGACAATTCCTGAAGAAACATTTCTTAGGAGTCTTCTTCGCCATGCACACAGTGTATCAAATCGGTAGAAAAAACCCGTTTTCAACCGACGAGTTTACGCAAAACTCCGAGCACCTCATCGGGGGCCTCTTCCATGACGTAATGGCCCACGTCTGAAAGTTCATGCGAGATAGCCTGCGGCCAGACCGCTTCAAAACGCCTGAGGCACTCAGGCCTAAAACACCAATCCTTCATCCCCCAGACCAATCGGATCGGTAAGTGCCCCAATTTGGGTAAGTCCTGCTCCAACTCTGAGAGAACGCGATAGGTTCTGTGCCGAGGGCTCAAGGGAATATCTTGCACGAACCTATCGATACCGACCCGATTGGCCGGTGAGTCATAAGGGGCTAACAAGCCCGCTTGAACGCTAGGATCAAGCCGATCCAATCGATCGATCGCCATACGCGTTGCAGCCTTGGCAAACGCATTGAGATAACGCATAGCGAAACTTCCCAGGATCGGTAGACGACAGGCCGCGATCCGAAGTGGAACATACGGGGGTGGAAAAGCCCCCGTGTTGAGCACGACAAGTCCAGCGATCCTATCGAGTCGCTTGATGGCGGCTCCCAATCCAATCGCTCCACCCCAATCGTGAACCACCATCACGATGCGATCGAGATCGAGCGCATCGATCCATCGGACCAAGTTGTCTGTATGCTGGGCTAAACAATAATCATACCGCTGCGGCTTATCACTCAGCCCGCAGCCGATATGATCCACCGAGAGGACTCGATGGGTCTGCGAGAATTCCCGGATGATCGATCGATAGTAGAACGACCAAGTCGGATTGCCATGAACCGCCACAATACAAGGCACAGTGCCTCGACTTGCACCCATTGCCCTGTCAGCTTTGGGATGCTCAGCTTCGGGATGCTCATCGACATAGTGCATGCGAACCGAAGGCTCGATCTGGAAAAAATTCGAGGCAAACGGATAAAGCCGTTTCCAGTCCGCGTCGGCAGAAGACATCATGCTCGAATGTCTTCGAAACTGCGAAGCTTGTAAGGAAATCCGACGTAGTCGAGGACTTTGCACAGCCCTCGAAGCGCCACGCCAAAACCGTCTGGGCCGCTAAAGCCACCGAATTGCCCACCACCCTTGACGTGCGGCTCTAAGTCGACAAAAAGTCCTGGAATGCCGCGAGCCCGCAGTCGCTCGACGAGTTGCGGATATCCAGAGATAAGGTCCCTAAAGATCGCCTCGTGCCCTGAATCGCCCAGATTCGCTGGCACAAAAGCCTTGAGGGATTCTTCGTCGACGTGACTCGACGCGGTGCTGGGCCGTTTGTAATCCTTCACGTGAATCCAACCCAAACCGGGTTTCATCGCAAGGTACTCTTCGAAGACTTGATCGGTCGACATACCTTGGCACACCAAGTTCGCTCCGTCGAAGACCAACACGAGAGCCGGATGAGATACGGCGCTGTGAATTTTAGCAAGCAGTTTTCCGGTTTGTCCGATCAAGTTGGCTTCGACCTCAAGCCCATAGGTCAAGCCATACGAGTCGCACATGCGGGCAATCTGCCCGATCTGGTCGATCGCTTGCGGAAGGTGTGCATGAGGATCGGTTCCCTTGGGATGGTAGAACGAAAAACCTCGAATCAACTTGCACTCGAATTGGTTGGCCAAGTCGCAGGCTCGGCGCACATCCTTTTGAAGATATTCGCCAAATGGCACGAAGCGGTTATTGGTACCATCGTCGATGTCCAAAAGCTTGACTTTGCCGATCGGCGATCCGATGCTCGATACGCTGAGGCCATACTCTTTTTGGAGTGCTTGGATGTTCTCGATCCCTTTGGGTTCGAGTTGCATCACATTCTGGATACCACCTCCTGCGTCGATGAATCGCAGTGTGTAGTAACGCAACCCCAAGGCCGCAAAGGCGCAAAATTGCTGCATCGCGGTTTTTTGATTGGCTGCTTCGTCGGCCAACCCACCTAGAAGAAGCGGCTCGAGAGTATGGTTCTGCATGGTCAATTTGGGATGTCTGTTAAAGATGCTTAGTGTGCGAAACGGTGATCGTCGAGGTGATTCCCCCGCGAGCTCCCCAACGACTCTCGAGGGTCGCTGAGCGAGGCTCGACTACGTGGAGAAAGTCGTCGAAGATTCTGTTGGTCACATTTTCGTAGAAAATACCTTCGTTGCGGAACCTCTGCAGGTATAGCTTAAGGCTCTTGAGCTCGACACACTTCTTGTCCGGAACGTACCGAAAGACCAGAGTTCCGAAATCTGGCTGGCCGGTTTTCGGGCAGATGGAAGTGAATTCAGGACAAGTGATTTCGATGCTATACTCTCGGTCAGGGTACGAGTTATCGAAGCACTCGAGTTGGTCGGCGAAAGGTGTTCCAGGCACGGTAAGTTTGAATCTGCTAAAGAAGACGAAATCAGGAAAGCTCAATTGAAGTCAGCAGCCCTCAGCAGTAACATCGATTGATCAGGATTTCCGAGATTTTTCAAAGCGTACAGGGTGAAGGTTTCCTGACCGGAACGCCCAGCATTTTCATCCGTACCAGCGGCTGCAATCTCCGCTGTTGGTATTGCGACACCCGCTATGCCTCCTGGGAACCCGAAGGATCCACCCACAGCGTCGCGGAAATCCTCAAACAAATCGAGGGCTTTCGAATCGAGCACGTTGTGCTCACCGGCGGAGAGCCGATGATCTTCGAGGCCCTGCCCGAATTGTGCCGCGAACTCAAAGTGCGTGGTAAGCATGTGACGATCGAGACGGCCGGTACGATCGACCGCCAAGCTCCCTGCGACCTCTGGTCGATCAGCCCCAAGCTGAGCAACTCGAACCCCTTAGGCTATACCAGCCAGCAATGGGTTCGCAAGCATGAAGCCGTTCGATACGCACCCCAGGTCGTCGAATCGCTCATGGCCAAAGGAGATTATCAACTCAAGTTTGTGGTAGGATCCATCTTGGATGCCGAAGAGGTACTCGAATACCTATCGCATCTACGAGGCTACGATCGCCATCGCGTGATGCTCATGCCCCGAGCTATCCACACCGAGCAACTCGATGTGCAACTGAGTTGGCTAGCCGATTGGTGCAAGTCGCACGATTTGCGACTCTGCGATCGTCAGCATATCCGCTGGTTTGGAAACCGCCGAGGGACTTAAACAAAGGGTTCAAGCCTTGAGTATTTACGATCAAACCGACCAGGGGGCTAACGAGAATTCCAAGACCACCCCAAGTTGGGCTTGGCTCTTCGTTCTGCTACTGATGCCCGTGGCTCTGCTCAATTACCTCGATCGCCAGATGATGGCTACCATGCGAGACTCCGTCATGGAGTCGATCCCAGAGTTTAGCCAATCTGACAAACCTCAAGAGATGTGGGGTATCATGCTCGGCCAGTTCAAATGGGTCTATGCTGTTTTTAGCCTCATCGGCGGAGCGATCGCAGATCGCTTCTCCCGACGTTGGACCATCTGCGCGAGCCTCTTTGCTTGGTCGGCCATCACATGGTGGACAGGCCAAGTGACCTCTTATCAGGAATTGCTCATGGCCCGATCGCTCATGGGGGTCAGCGAAGCGTTTTACATCCCCGCAGCCCTCGCACTCATCGCCGATAGCCACTCAGTGGCAACCCGATCGAAAGCCGTAGGCATGCATCAAATGGCGATCTATCTAGGGGTCATCTGTGGAGGTTTTGGCGGTTATGCAGCAAGCTACTACGGATGGCGTTGGGCTTTTATCACGTGCGGAATCATCGGCATGCTCTACGCGATCCCACTAGCTACGGTGCTTAGAGATCCGGCTCGCTTGGATTCCTTGAATGCTTCCAGCTTGCACTCAAGCCGATCCAAGGATGTCGGCCAAGGATTCTTCGCACTCCTTTCCAATCCCTCCTTTCTGTTGCTCGTGGCCTATTTCACCCTACCTGCGATGGCCGGCTGGGTGGTTCGTGACTGGATGCCTGCGATCCTCAAACAACGCTATGGACTAGGCCAAGGAGCTTCGGGGGTAACGGCCACACTTTACTGGCAAGTCGCTGCGATCGTCGGTGCGGCGATTGGTGGTTTGCTCGCCGACCGCTCGATGCGAGTCACCCAACGCGGAAGAATCTATGTCAGCGCTCTTGGGATGGCGATGATCGTCCCTGCGATTTTTGGTGTCGGGAACGCAACAAGCGTTACCATGGCCGTTGCATTCCTTATCCTCTTTGGCCTAGGCTGGGGACTTTTCGATTGCAATAACATGCCGATCCTCTCGCAAATCGCAGGCACCAGCCAGCGAGCCACCGGATACGGAATCATGAATTTTGTAAGTATCAGCTTTGGAGGATTAGCCGACTGGGGATTCGGCAGGCTTCAGGATGCCAAGGTCCCGCTCAACGTCAGCTTTGGAGCTTTTGCGATGCTGGCGATCATCTCGATCGGGTTGGTTCTAAGCATTAGGATCAGTTCGCAGGAAAATACTATTCGCTCATAAAAAGGGTCCTTCACCGATGGAATTCAAACGCTTGAACGGATTGGTCGCTGCCGTTCACACACCGATGCATTCGGATGGTTCGCTCAACCTCGACGCGATCGAAAAGCAAGCCGAGTTTATGCAAGCCCAAGGGATCTCGTGGGTGTTTGTCGGCGGGAGTACCGGCGAAAGCCATTCGCTGACCGTCGATGAACGGATCGCTCTGGCAGAGCGATGGAGCCAAGTGCGACTCGGGTCTGGTCTAGGCATGGTTGTTCATGTCGGTTGCAACAGCCTAGCCGATGCAAAAACACTTAGTGCTCACGCACAGAGGATCGGTGCCGATGCGGTCTCTGCGCTTTCACCGAGTTACTTCAAGCCCAGATCCATCGAGCTATTGATCGAGTGTTGCCAACAGATCGCGCAAGCTGCCCCTAAACTTCCTTTTTACTTCTACGACATCCCGGTACTCACGGGTGTCCAATTTTCGATGGCACAGTTCTTGGAAACTGCCTCAGAGTCGATCCCCAATTTGGTTGGTCTAAAATTCACCAACTCGGATCTGGCCAGCTATCTGCGATGTCTGATGCTCCAAGAGGGACGCTGGGACATCCCATGGGGAATCGATGAGCATTTGCTAGGGGCATTGGCCACCGGAGCCCAAGGTGCAGTTGGTAGCAGCTACAACTTTGCCGCACCGATCTATCGTCGATTGATGAGAGCGTTCCAAGCTGGCGACATACCGTCGGCTCGAGAAGAGCAGCTATCGAGTGTAAGGCTCATCGAGTTGCTAGCCAGTTTTGGCTACATGGGTGCTGCCAAAGCCACCATGGAACACCTTGGAGTCCCAGTCGGCCCACCACGATTACCTAACGGATCGCTTTCGCCTCAGCAGAAACATTCGCTATATGAGCATCTCGCCCAATGGAATTTAGGCTGAGTATTATCCATGGACCAAACCGGCCACCCAACCGTAGCATTTAGTTCTGCGACCCGTGCAGCATTTAGGTCTGCCACCCGTAGCATGGGTCTGTGACCCGTGCTGCATTTAGGTCTGCGACTCGTAGCATGGGTCTGTGACCCGTGCAGCATTTAGGTCCGCCACCCGTAGCATGGGTCTGTGACCTCATCGTACCACACAAAGTTCTGCTAGCATCGAGTTCCTTCTCTCGACTAATAGCACCTTACTTTCTTTGATTGGATAGGCACGGTGACATTCCCAAGGTACGTTCCGCGGTCCCATCTTCCTCGTCAAACATTCCTAAGTCATGGATGTGGTCGATGCCGTGGACTTTCATGACAACATGAAGAGGACCGCTGCACGTACCCTACGACCTACGAACACTGCGTGTGACGCACAAGAGCGTTGCGAATACCGCCAGAAGCCAAAATTCAAAATGTCTTGAGCAAATCGCCAAGGAGTTCCATCGGTAATCCGACCACGTTCGTCGCGGATCCTCTCAAGAGGGTCAGCCAAGGGGGGCCATCTTGGAATCCCAGCGATCCGGCTTTGCCAACCCACAAATCGCTCGCCAAATACTCATCGAGCTCACTGTCCGTGAAATCCTTAAGCACCAGCGAGGAACAATCGACACGAACCACTCGATTGCCAGTAGCCCTGCTCCATAGACACAGCCCGCTATAAACGCGATGCTCTCGCCCTCGAAGCCTTAAGAGCATCTGCTTTGCATGATCGACATCGTTGGGTTTACCCAGCACCATCCCGGCATACTCGGCGACCGTATCGCAAGACAATACAATTCGCTCGTCAATATCTATCTTCTGGATCACGTCGGCAGCCTTTTGATAAGCCAATCTGGCCACCAACTCCGGCGGTGTCTCTCGGGAACAAATCCCGCATTCAGCACCCGGATCTGGTTCGATGACGTCAAAGCAATAGCCATACTGCGCCATCAACTTGCGTCGACGGGGTGATGAGCTGGCAAGGATCAGTGGCCTGGGGTCAGGCATGAATCCCTGCGGTGGCAAAAACAAATCGTCGCCGGATCCAGGTGTAACTTCTGACATATCAGTTACAGATTGTTTGGAGGATAACCCAATCGTGGTCTGAGCTGTTCCCAAGATTGCTTGAGCGAGTCTAGCAAGCGGGCGATATGCCCCGATGCGAGGTAGACGCGGCAAGAGACAGCCGATTGCGGATAAAAATTCGTGATGAAGTCGAAACTAAACTCGTAAGCTCCATGACCGATCATCACCGCGTTTGCATAAGTGCCGCTCAATATTTCGTCTCGGAGCTTGAGTTCGTCATAGATCTCTTGCGGGTTTTGCCGTTTGGGAGTTGCCGCTTGAGGTGGCCCAGGAGGTGGTACCGGAGAAGGTGTTGGATTCGAGTGCAACCCGGCTTGGATGCTTGTGGTGCCTGGCACTTCTGGGGGAAATCCAGAGGGCTCTTTGGGCGCCGCTGGCAAAGCTCCCGATTCGCCTTGTGGGATCGAGGGTTGAGCCGCACTCGCAGGAGCGGCAAGAGGATTGCTGGGCAGTTGGCTACCGGGCAGTTGGGTATTGGGCAGTTGGGTATTGGGCAGTTGGCTACCGGGCAGTTCGCCGTAGCGTTGTCGGAACAATTCGATGTTCTTGGCAAGCGCATCGATAAACTGAGGCATCACAAGGTGTGGAAGAACCACGCGGGCGACGATGGTGCTCGGGCGGGGCAGATTCCGGACAAAGTCCAATACGAATTCCGTTCCGCCGGTAACGACGATCACACCTGTGCTGATCTCCCCCCTAGCGACATGCTCGGGGACTCTGGCTCGAACTGCAGGCATGTTTTCCATCGAGTCGCCTGGATCGTTGCTTGGGGTCGACATGCACTCACCTTAAAAGAAAAAGATTCTTGCGATTCACTTATGTTTTCGACTCTTGAGGGGTAACCTCTTCGCGCAGGATGCGATCAAGAACTCCATTGACGAATGCGCCCGAGTGAAGTCCACCGTATCGTCTAGCAATATCGATCGCTTCATTGATTGCAACCCTACCAGGGGTGTCACCGTGAAGCATCTCGTAGGCGGCGAGCCTCAGGACATTTCGGTCGATCGTGGCCATGCGTTTGATGGCCCAGTTTGCCGAATGCTTGCTCAGGAGTTTATCGATTTCAGTGCGGTTTTTTCGAACCCCGTCAATAAGCGACTGGGCGAAGGCCACTAGGGCCTGGTGCTGGTGGAGGCGCTTCGAGAGAAAGTCTTTGGCGATTTGTTCATCGCGCATTGGGTGGAGATCCTCTTCGAAGAGAACCTGAAGAGCGATTTCGCGAGCGCGTCTACGTGTGACCATCGATGATTAGCTTGGGGTTGGAAGGGCCGTCTTGGAGAGCATTTGATCGACTTCGTTCGAGACGATCACTCCGTAGTTGATCGCACCGAGCCAACCGGACATGATGATCCCAACGCTACCAGCATGGTAAAGGCCTTGGATTTGTTGCGGCAGGCCTCGTGAAACACCCAGGCCTTCAAATTTCGTTCCAAAGCTCGCGCCCGAGACATGCTTGGTGTAGTGATGGAACGTGCGAGGCGTGGCGGCTTCGACCCACTCAATTTTTTCTCTGCAATTCGGGACGTACTTTTCCAGAGCGTCGAGTGTCGTCTCGATGAGATCCTTTTTGCTCTCCTGGTATGCCTGCTGGTCCAGATCCGCCCAGTCGCTCCAGTTGGCATTGGTGCTCGATACAATGGCATGCCGTTGCTTGCCGTCTGGTCGAGTACGTGGGTAGTAGAAACTAAAGGTTCGAGAGGTGATGTTTCGATCCAACAGCAGGTCGGTTCGAAAGGCGTTGGCCGTTGAGCAAAAGAGCAGATCGCCGGTCGATTCGGGGATCTCAACCCCGGGCTTGATTGCCATGTAGACTTGAGTGCTGCTGTTGTTGAGCCTTACGGCTTGGGCATCTTGGACAAACTTCGGATCGAAATGATCTTGGCCTACTAAGTTGAAGATCGTCGCACGGAGGTTTGAATTGCTTACGACCGCACGGCATCGGATCTGCTTGCCGTTGACTTCGACTCCCCGGACTTTGCCGTTTTGAACCAAGATCTTCGAGACATCGCATTTGATGCGAGAGTCTACTCCGTTGCGGGTCATCTCGGCTTGCATCTTGCTGACAAGATCGTCGGTTCCTCCCTCATAGATAAAGACCCCTTTGGCCATGAAGTTCGAGAAGACGATCCCGTAGGTGATGGCAGGATCTTCGAGTGTCGAACCGTTGGCATAGGTGATCGGTTCCATAAGTAGTCGCACGATGTCTTCGCGACCGGGGAAGAATTTATGGAACAGCTCTCGGGTGCTCAACGACTGATCGTCGTAGAAGTTCATCCCACGAGCGGTATCGAAGAATTGAACGATCGTTTCACGAGGTATTTTGAAGTGGGACTCAAGCAGAGCCGTAAAGTCTTCTCGGTTGTAGGTGGTCGTCAGGGAGAACATCGGGTTATCGAACCGGATGTTATTGAGCTGGACGATGTTCGAAGCGATATCGTCGTTCCAATACCGTTTGCAACTCTTAAGCATTCCGTAGGGAAAGCCATGCAAAGAGATATCAAAGGTGTGCCCGCCGGGGCGTTTGAACCAAGTGGCTAGACCACCGAGTTTGTAATGCTGTTCGAGGAGTAAGACGCGGTGGCCGGCACGTCCCAAAATGTTCGCAGAGGTCATTCCCGCTAAACCCGAGCCGATGACCACAACGTCGTATTCGGATTGAACACCTGCTAGGAAGTCTTTTGGCATTTCAAAGAACGGTTAGCCGACGGGAAAGTTGATTTAGGAATGCGGATGAGAGGGGTCGAACCTCCACGGCCATATGTATTAGGCCACTAGATCCTGAGTCTAGCGCGTCTGCCAATTCCGCCACATCCGCAACAATTGCTATTCCTACTAAAGTGCGAGAATATAGGAAAAACCCAGAGGGGTCAAGGGTTTCGAGCCCAGGGTTCCGAACTCAACGCGGCAAGCGTCCGACGACCGGCGTTGGCTTGTACTCGTGATCCCGTTTTCGAACGACTTGTGCTCTGATAACCGTGTCGGGGCGAAGATTCTGGTCTTTCCGAGCTTCTTCGTCGGTCAAGTCGACTGGTTTGAACAGACCGATGACTTCGATCCCCGAGATGATCCGTCCAAAAACCGCGTTTCGGTCATCGACGGGCGGAAGTGGCAGATAGGCGAAGTAAAACTGACTGCCTGCGAAGCTCACGTTCCCGAGAGCCGGATCGTTATTGACTCCCACGGGCATCGCCAGTGAACCGCGAAAGTGACTACGCCGTGTCGGGAGATTCGCTTCGGCTTGAACACCGAATCCTGCGTTCCCTTTGCCATCTCCTTTTTCGCATCCGGTCTGTGCCAACAGGTGTTCCTTCACGAAGAAAAAAGGTTTGCGAGTGTAGTAACCTTGCTCGACGAGATAAATGAAATTTTTGACCGACTCGGGAGCATCGTCTTCGAAAAGCTCGACGATGATATCCCCTTTGGTTGTCTGGATACGAACCTGCGGGTTATTTTTAGACTTGTCTTCCTCTCGACGTGCGAGTTCTTTTACCCAAGACTCTTTAATTTCATCGATTCCACCGAGAATTGTTGCTTCCTGCGGTCCTAACTTCCCGCTTGCCTCGAGGGCTCCCCAAGTTTGTTTAACGAAATCAAAGTCCCCTTCGATCAGACCTACATAACCGGCATTGAGAAGGACTTCTTCATCGGCCAACGATTTTGCTTGTACAAGAATTTTCGCAGGATCGAGCCAATGGTCCAGCCGATCACTTTTTCCGTCGCTGATGAGCATTTCGCGAAGCAGGGCTCCGACCCCGGTGTATTTTTCAGGATCGCTGGCATATAAAGTCGCTGCTGCTTGTCGGTAGGCCTTGAGCGACTCGTTCGATTCACGGAGTCGTTCGAGCCATTTCTCTCGAGAGCCCTCGGGGAGAGCTTCTTTGAGTCTGTGTTGGATTCTGGCATGGGCCTCGGAGTAGTTGGCTATCGCCTCGACAAGGTTATCGGAGGCTTTTTTGAACGCGACGGCCAAGGGTGCTTGATCCTCAGGGGAGATCATCCCGTAGGTGGTCATCCGCAGCTCTTCGGCCTTGTCTTTGGCTTCCTGCTTGGCTCGCAATCTGGCTTGACGCTCCTCAGGCGTAAGCTTACTGGCCGAAGGAACCCCTGCACCCTTGGCAGGGGCTAAGGGACTTTGCCCGGAAAGGACGCTTCCACCTGGCAATTTTTCAGGGCTGGACGAGGGGGATAATTGCGACCACACTGGGTTGCAGGAGGCAAAGCAGAGTGCACCGAGGACTGACTTTGCGATAAGGCTCGGGAATCTGCTCATGAGGATAAGAATACTAGAGATTGCATGAAGAAAACTGGACTCGAAACGATCACACTGAGAATCATCGCTGGAGATTTGCGATCTCGCAAGTTCCAGTTTGCGTGCGACCCTCGAACAAGGCCCATGAAGGATCGCACCCGTGAGGCGTTGATGAATCTCCTGGGTGGTACGCTTGAAAACCGCTGGGCGTTCGACCTTTTTGGCGGATCCGGGGTTTTGGCTTTCGAAGCGATCTCACGGGGTGCAAGCCACGCTTGGGTATGGGAGATTCTCAAGCCGGGGGCAAGAATTATCGAGAAAATCGCTTTGGATCTGGGGATTTCCGAGCAGATAACCGTGCTCGACAAGGATGTGCTGCGTTGGACAGAGCAATTGACTCAGGGCCTTGAGAGCTTCGAATTGACCCCTGAGCCTTGGGTGGTTTTTTGTTGCCCACCCTATGCGATGTGGGAAACGCAAGGGCCGGAGCTTCGCGAGATGCTCGAGGCATGGGTCAGACACGCCCCTGCGGGAAGCCTTTTTGCCGTCGAGCTCGAGCATCGCACCGACCTTGGGTGGTTGCCGAGCCTTATTCCATGGCAGGTACGCACCTATGCACCTGCTCAGATGGCTATTGGAGAAGTCACCTTAGGAGTCGGCTAACGGTGTTTTCTTTTCCGTGATAACCTTGGACGTCAGCGATTCCTTGGCGTTGAGTTCGATGTAGTCCTTCCATTCGGCCGGTACGTTGTCTTCGTGGAAGATGGCTTCGACGGGACATTCGGCGACGCAGGCCTCGCAATCGATGCACTCATCGGGATGGATGTAGAGCATCTTTTCCCCTTCATAAAAGCATTCGACCGGGCAGACGACCACGCAGTCGGTATATCGGCAACCAACACAAGGCTTAGTCACAACGTGAGCCATGGTTCCAAGAACCTTTCCAACTAAAAAATCGACTTAAAAACTTAGGTTAAACGGCGGGGAATTCCCTACCCCCAACGACTTTGGCATCCTAGGCAGGCGGCTTGTGGCTGTCAAGCAACCTTAAGTAGCTTGCTGTCGGCCATTTCTGGTCTAAAATTGAGTGATTCGTGGTCGATTGGGTCGGAACCGGGCAGATTTCTGAGATCTCACCGCTGCCCCTTGAGCCTCTTTACCCATTTTAGCTTTTTCTGTTTGACTCGGAGCTTTGTGTGGCTTTATCCGATTTGGATCGCGGGCTCATCAAGGACTGCATCGAGGGCGACCCGCAAGCTTGGAAAAGTTTCTGTGACCGATTCGCTGGATTGGTGATGGATGTAGTTGACGAGACCCTGAGTTTTGCCCGGAGTTCATCCGACAAGAGTCGCGCGGAGTCTAGCGATGGCCAATTGAAGGAACGTTTGACTCTAGAGTTCTTCCAAGAGCTACGCGAGAATGGTTTTGCAATGATGCGAGCGTTTCGTGGCGATAGTTCTCTGGCGACCTATCTGGCGGTTGTCGCAAGGCGATCGGTACTAAGTCGAATTAGCAAATCACCAACAAACTAGAAAATCGACTATGACCAGAGAATCTTCGAGCACTAGCCAGGGCCTTCAGCGCGACTCGATCCAACTGCCCGAAGGGGCTTACCAAGCACTCGAGCAGTTCCGGATTCATTCTTCGTTAGAGCCCGAGACGATCGGACCTCTTGAGCCGACTCGAAGACCCTCGACCCCTGAGCCGACTTGGATGAGGCGTTGGAAACTTCCGATCCTGTTGCTTATCGCTTCGATTCTCTCGATGACATGGGCCGGACTAACCATGTGGTCACCGGTCGAAGCCATCGAGGCAGCGGTCTTCGACGGATCGCTTTTCGATGTCAGGCGAAGCATTCTTTCGAATTGGTTCCCAGGATTGATATTTTCGCTGGCTCTGACAGCCATCCTTGGAGCTCACGAGTTAGGTCATTACATCGCAACGCGGCTTTATGGAATCCGCTCGACCCCACCTCTGTTTATTCCATTTCCGATCAGCCCCATAGGAACTTGTGGCGCTGTGATTTTGATGGATGGAAGGCAAGCCGATCGCAAGCAGATTTTCGATATCGGCATCGCGGGCCCCCTTGCGGGACTCTTCATTGCGATCCCTGTAGCTTGTGCGGGACTTTTAATCGACCTACCAATGCGTTCAGGTGGATTTGCCTCGTATACCTTTGGTCAACCGCTGATCATCCAAGGCTTGCAGAGTCTGTTGCAAGAAAATTCGGCCGTGACGCTCACTCCTCCACCAAAACCGCCGTTTGAATGGATGGGCTTGAGTCAAGCTTCGGTTTCAGGGATTCAGAATATCGATATGAACCCGTTGTTGATGGCAGCTTGGGTCGGCCTGCTGATCACCGGAGTGAACATGATTCCGATCAGTCAACTCGATGGAGGTCATGTGATTTTCGGATTACTTGGAACCGCATCGCATGTTTTCTCGAAAGTCGCTTATTTTGCCTGCATTGCTTATGTGGTTTTTGGGGTTTTGGTCTTTGGCCAGGGTTTGTTTGTTTTGATGTTGATTTTGGTCAGCTTAATGGGGATCAAGCACCCACCGAGTCGCAATGACCATGTCAGTTTGGGGGCTTTCCGACAGGTTCTCGGTTGGGTAACCTTAACGCTGCCATTGCTTTGCATTCCCTTGCGACCAGTGACGATGGTGGGTTGAAAGAACCGCAGAACGTCCAGAAAATAGAATGCCCAGGAAATCCATCCTCCCGAAAACCGCCGCAGGTCGCAATCTCGTTCTCTTTGCGATCTTCTCGTCGTTGTTCTCGTTGGTGACATCGGGTTTGACGGCTTACAACGACCAGGCCTTCCAGGGGCTCCACACGTTTTCACTAGCGATCATGTTAGTGGCTTACCTTGGAGTGATCTTCTCGAAGATCTCAGAGCGGCGAAGAGAAAAGATCGGTGTTCGGGTCAAACCGATCGAACAGAAGACCTCCAAGGGGGATTCGATCTACCAGATATCACCTAGTCATTTTTCGAGCTTTGTGTTCCTTGAACCCCAAACGACCCCCGGGCAAACTCCAGGGGCCGAGCAATTCGCCGATGAGGCATATCCCTGGATCGATAAGATCAATTCCTCTAGGAGAAATCGAGTCGTTGCTGCAGTCGTCCGCAACGCGTATGTCGACTACGACATCGTCGAGCAACTGCTGGGTTTCCCAAACCTTGTGATCATTGATTTTCAAGGCTGTACGGTCGACCATGAAATATGGTCGGACCTTGCCCAATTGGATCAGCTCGAATACTTAGCGGTCTTCGGTGCTGTCAATGAGCAGACCGAAAGGGAGTTGCATTATGCGTTGCCCGAAGTCAAAACGATCAACGAACCGGTTCAATTGATCCATTCGTCTCCAGATACGATATAGAACCCTTTTTGATCTTCAGGTATTCAAGTGGGTAAAAGCTTCTCGTACTCGAAAACGCTTGAATCGATAAAAGGCGATCACCTTTTCAAGGAAGCTGGACCCCCAGTATTTGGCCCGTTTGTCAACGACATCCCAATAGGTCCCTTCGAATAGGCACTATGTCCAATAAGCGATCCTCAAGGTCTTTTTGGTTGATCCCTACGCTGCTGTGGCTACTGGCCATCGCTATTGTTTTTTTCGCTTATTCATGGCTGTTTGTTAGAAACGAAAACGGTCTGCCCAACGTATTTGGGGCAAAAGGCCAAGACGCAAAGTTCGAGAAACTCGTCAAGGCTGCAGCACTGCTTGAGAACATTCAGTACGAACAAGCCATAGAGATCTACGATCAACTTCAAGGGAAAGATCGCAGTGTCGGGGTTCTTAAGAATCGAGCGATCGCAACGCTTGCGAACGTCAAATACAACATCGACTTGGCTCAAGACCCATCCAACGACGTAGAGAAATTGCGATCGAAACTTCCTGGACTCTTCGAACAATCCTCCAGTGCGATCGCTCAGTACATGCGCAGTGCACCCGACGATCCGATCGCCTACCAACTGAGCGTGCTCAGGGATAGTCGCTGGATTGCAGTCCTGGCGGCTGCCAATCCGATCATCGCCGACGAAGAGCAAGCCAGCTTGCTCAAAAAGCTCCAATCCTATGTCGAAAAATTTCCAGGCAACGCGTTCCTTGCAACCCAGTACAACAACTCCGCCGAAGCGATGAGCGCGGTAGATCCGGAAGTATTGAAAAAAACCGTCGGCCCACTCAAAAGTGCTCACCAAGCCAACCCGAGGAACATCTATCTTTTGTGCCTGCTGATCCAACGTTTAGTGCAACTGAAAGATCCCTCGGTCCTCGATTACGTCGAACCCTTGGCGACGCTGCTCGAACCCTTCGAATGGAAGTGGAAAATGGAGCGACGACCGAAAGATTTAAGCGAGCTACGTCAAGCACAAGCGACCGGTAAGGAAGATCTTGAAGCGGCCCTCTCGACGATCATCGGTTGGGTTGGGGAGGCCAAAGCGACCGAAGGAAGTTTGGTCGATGCACGAAGCATCGATGTCAACGAACTTGCCTTCTTGGATCTCAGCGATGTTCAAGCGATCCTCAAGGATCAGACAGCCAAGTCGGCCAAGATCACCAGCGGGCCGATTCGAAGTGTAACGCTCGATGTGCCGCAATCCAAAGGGGTGCGTTTCTTTGACTGGAACGTCGATACCCAACCCGAAGTCCTGGTTTGGAACGACTCTCAATTGATCCTAGGACAAGCGGATCTCAATGGCAATTGGACCCAGATCGCTACGCTGGAACTCCCCTTCCCCATCGCCGGTGCGATCCCTGTGGATTTGTTCTCGGTTGATGCCCATCGCGGCACTCCTGCACCTCGCGAGGTTCAAACGACGGATCCAACCAAACAGTTGCAAGCATCCGTTCGACACGAGACGATTCGCGATCTGGTGATCTACGGAAGCCAAGGGATTCGAGTGGTAGCCATCGGTCCGGTGCAAGACGGCAAGCCTGCTTGGTCAATCCTGCAAGGATCTCTGGGACTCTCGGATCTCAAACAAGTCACAGCCGTATCACCGATCGATTGGGAATCCGATGGGGATTTGGATTTGGCGATCATCGCCAATGGCAAGCTTGTGCTGAGGCAAAACCTAGGTAGCCGCGAATTCCAAGACGCCGGAGCATTCAGCTTGCTACCACAATCTACCAGAACCGCTTTGAGTCTTGCAGTCGCTGATATCGATCGCGATGTCGACTTGGACATCCTCGTCGGCCTTAATGACGGCATAGGGATCCTGGAGAACATCCAGCACGGGCAATTTCGATTCCGCGACCTTTACGATCCAAAGAACAATCCTGTTTTCAAGCAAGCCGAATCGCTGGCGATTGCAGAACTCAACAATGATTATTCTTGGGACATCCTTCTAGGTGGAAGCCTATCGGAATCCAAGTTCATCCTCACAGGAACAGATTACAAGACCGGTTCGATACGGCTTGAGCGACCGGGCGTCCTATGCGACAACCCGGCCAAGATCACTACGGGGGATTGGAACAACGACTCGAAGATTGACGTTTTGGCCAGCACCAACAGAGGATTGGAACTGTGCCTGAACCAAGGGGATGGAAGTTTTCTCAATGTGAAACTCTCCAACAGGGATATCGTTGCCGACGCGATTCCACCGGTAAGCTTGGGTGATATCGATTCGGATGGTTGGCTCGAAGCCATCAGCATCGAAGGAGAGAAACCCAAGATATACATTTCCGAGAACCGGCCCGATTATCGATACTTGACCTATCGCGTCAAAGGTATTTCCGACCCCAACGGCGGTGGACGCAACAACCAATACGCTGTGGGTTCGACGCTCGAAATCTTCGGGCCCTTTGGGTACCAAGCTCGAATCATCGAAGACGACTCGATTCATTTCGGCCTTTCCAACTCGGACGCTTATTCGCTACGCACGGTCTTTGTCAACGGACTGACTCAAGGTGTCATCGATCCGAGATCCAATCAGATGCTCGAAGAGAAGCAAGTCCTCATTGGCTCATGCCCTTTCGTATACGGTTGGGACGGCAATCGCTGGGAGTTGATGACCGATTTGCTCTGGAATGCACCCTTGGGATTGCAGATTGCCAAAGGCAAGGTACTTGCTGATCGTCGATGGGAGTACCTATCCCTGCCTAGAGCTTTCATGAAACCCAAAGACGGTCACTACGAATTGAGGATCACCGAAGAGCTTTGGGAGTCGGCTTATTTTGATCATGTGGCACTTCTTGCGGTCGATCACCCTGCCGACATTCAGTGGTATTCGAATGAGAAGGTCGGGCCTGGATCAATCGCTCAGCCGAGCCTCTGGGGATACCAAGAGAGCATTGAGCCCTTGAGCGTAAAAGATTCTCGAGGTACGGATTGGTCCAACGAGGTTCAATTGCTCGATGGAATCTACGCTATCCCGTTTGACAAGCATTACAAACAAGGATTGGTAGAGCCGAGTTTCCTGGAGGTCGACTTTGGTAAAATCGATACGACCAAGTCGTCGCAGTTGATCTTAACTGGGTGGATCTATCCGACAGACACTTCGCTCAACATCCATATCGATCAGAACAATGAATTAGACTTGCCCAAACCCTTGTCTCTGTGGACTGTCGATGCAAATGGTCAGTTCCAGGAGACAGTACCCTTCACAGGTTTTCCTGGTGGCAAGCCCAAGACGATCATCATCCCTCTGGATGGCGTTTTCAAAACGCAGGATCATCGCATCCGATTGGCACATTCAAGCCAGATCTACTGGGATCAAATCCGATTAGGCTATGGGCAATCGATCCCTATCAAGACAACACACAATAGCGATATTCCTGAGGTTTCTGATCCAAAATGGATCAGCAAACTCGCAATGAAATGGCTGCCGATGGAATCGGCCCAGTTGCAATACCGAGGTTTTAGCCGTGAATTACCAAGGGCTCGGCATGAGCCACATTGGTACGACTACCAAAGAGTTTCTACCGATCCGGCTTGGCCTCCATTAAGAGGCAACTTCACTCGCTACGGAAATGCCCAAAGTCTCTTGGAATTCGACGACGACACGCTGGTTGTCATGAGTCCAGGAGATGAATTGCTCGTCCGATTTCAAATCCCGCAAGATCCGTTGCCAGAAGGTTGGGTCAGAGACTTTGTACTGCATTCGGTAGGTTGGGATAAGGATGCCGCGATGAACACGCTCGAAGGTCAAAGCAGTCTACCTTTGCCCTTCTCGAAAATGAGCCAATATCCTCCTGGGATGGATGATCGAGCCGAAGCACAGCGCATCGATCGATTGCATCAAAAAACATTGAACCGCAAGCAAAATGCTGAGCGGTTTTGGAAGTTTGCTCCGGTTCGGTCTCCCTCGCAATGACAGTCAACAAAGGTGTGGTCTATTTGGTCGGTGCCGGCCCGGGAGCACCTGAACTACTGACACTCGGTGCCAGACATGTCATCGAACAAGCCGATATCATCCTTTACGATGGGCTGGTCAACGAAGCGATCTTGGATTTCGCCCCTCTAGAGTGCCAAAAAATATGCGTTGGCAAAAGGGGTAACCGTGGAGCATGGATCCAATCTCAGATCGATGACTTGATCGTTCGCAGCGCCCGAGAGCATCAACGTGTTGTTCGCCTCAAAGGAGGTGATACCGCCGTCTTTGCTAGAACATCAGAGGAGATTGCACGGCTTGAAGCCGAAGGGATCCCCTACGAGGTGATCCCGGGTTTGACTGCGGCGCTGGCCCTGAGTGCCTATACCGGTATCCCATTGACACATCGGGATTGGAGCTCAGGTGTGGCCTTGGTCGCCGCGCAATTGCAGAATCACGACGGTGAATCGGACGCCGAAGATCAACTCGATTGGGAGGCCTTGGCCCGCTTCCCCGGGACTCTTGTTTTATACATGTCGATCAGTGCTGCATCCATCTGGAGTCAAAAACTCATAGCCGCCGGAAAACCTTCGAGCACTCCGGTGGCGATCGTTAGGCAATGTAGCATGCCCGACCAAGAGGTGCTCGAATGCGAACTAGGGACCGTCGCACGGACTCTGGAGGCCAATCCCCATTTTAAAGCACCAGCAGTGAGCATCATCGGTGCACTGGTGCGATTCAAATCGCCTTCGTCCTTAAGAACACCCATGAGAGTCCCAGCGGTCATCGTAACGAGCCCCCAGGCCCAGGCCCAACGCCTCTCCCAGATGCTCCAAACCTGTGGCGTATCGGTGCTGGTTCGGCCTGTTCTAGAGATTCGGCCAGGTTCGCCCGAGGAGATCGACCAAGCCATAGATACTCTGCATGAAACCGATTGGATTGTCTTTTCAAGTCGCTACGGAGTTGAGTTTTTCTTCAAGAGACTCTCGGACCGAGGATTTGATTCTCGGAGGCTCCATGGTGTGCGTATTGCAACCGTCGGGCGATCGACCGCGCAAGCACTCGAGGAAAAAGGTCTGAAGGCCGATTGGGTCGCTGGAAGTGATTCCAACAACCCCCGAGAGGCGATGGGAGCCGATGTACTGCTCGAGGAGTGGAGCGAGCAAGCCCGCAATAAACGGATCACCTTAGTCCAAACGCCAGAAGGAAAAGCAACTCTGCGTCAAAGGCTCACAGGCATCGCTAGCCTAGTTCGAACCGTGAATGCTTACGAACAAATACCAACACAAAGTTGGCACGACATCGATTCGATCAAATCCAGGATCGAGGCATCGGACCGACAAAGTGGAAAGATTGCAGTGACTGCAACGAGCGGCAATATTGCCAAGTCGGCTTGGCAACTACTAGGTTCCCATGCGATGCTGGTTCGATGGATCGCGATATCCCCTGGAGTGGCCCAAGTTCTGAACCAACTGGGTGCGACGGACGTGATCGTCAGCCAGGAAGCGTCCTATGAATCCTTATGCCGAGCCATCAGCAGCCAATAATTCTGTGATGCTCCACGAGCATCGACCCTAGTCTTTCTTCTTGGTTTTTTTCTCCGAAGAGGACGAACTTCCCCCAGCAGATTTGTTGGTCGATTTGTCCGAGGTGGATTTCTCAGAACTGGATGTCTCGCTCGATGCCTTCTCGCTGCTTGATGAGGAAGGACTGCTATCGGCCGCAGCCGATTTCTTGTAGGAATCGCTGCGGTAATCGGTCTGGTAAAAACCTGAGCCTTTAAACACGACGGCTGCACCCGTACCGATAAGCCGCCGTAGTTTAAGTTTCTTGCACTCAGGACATTTTTTTTCTGGGTCAGCCGAAATGCTCTGAAACAATTCGAATCGATGACCGCACGCGTCGCATTCATAATCATAGGTTGGCATATTCGGAAATCCTTGATCGCGTTGAGGTACTTAGCAAGTCGCTACGCCGGACCGGTCGAGACGACGACCATGCTCGGTCGTACCACTCGGTCATGGAGCATGTAACCTACACTATGCTCGAGCATAACGGTGCCCGCTGCATGCGTAACGCTTGGCTGCTGAGAGATCGCTTGATGGACATTCGGGTCAAACGGCATCCCAACACTTGGGATCTGCTTGCATTGGTGCTTGCTTAAGACATTGACAAACTGCTGCTGCACAAGCTTCACGCCCGCAATGAGACCTTCGCTACCGGCAGTTGGAACCGCCGACTCCATAGCTCGGTTGAGATTGTCCAAGACTTCGAGCAAATCTGTCACCAAGGGCATCGACGAAAATCTCAATTGCTGGTCGACATCTCGGAGCATGCGTCGTCGGAAATTCTCCAATTCGGCTTGCGCCTTGAGCTCCCGATCCCTGAGTTCAACAACTTGCTGCTCAAGCTCTTGGATAAGCAGCTCAGGGGAATCGTCGTGCGAATCGTTCTGCGATGAATCTCCATCGGCAAAATACGAGTCGTTCGAAGCCTGAGCGTTAGGGTCTAGGTCTTTGTCTTTATCCTTATCGTTACTCATAGTAAATGCTCAACGTTCAACTGTTGCCTTGGCCTTGAAAATAGGCCATGATTCTGTCCATGAAAGTCTTACGTTCTGGGGAGATATTCTTCTCCTCGATTTCGGCCAATTCTCGCAGAAGTTCTTGTTGCCGCTTGTTTAGCTTCTTTGGAACCTCGATGAAGGTCTGGACCAATAGATCTCCTCTGGCTCCCGAATGTGGATCAGGCATTCCTTGGCCACGCAACCTAAAGACCGTCCCGCTTTGAGTCCCGGCTGGTACATCGAAATCCTTGCGACCGTCGAGGGTCGGTATCTCGACCTTTGCACCGAGTGCAGCTTGACTAAACGAAATAGGAAACTGAAGGATTAGATCCTGACCATCTCGCTTAAAGAGCGGGTGTGGTTTGACATGGATAAAGCAGTAGGCATCTCCGCGCGGACCACCATCTGGGCTTGGTTGTCCCTCCCCTTGGAGTCTTACCCGCATTTCGTCATCCACACCTGCAGGGATTTTGACCTCGAGTTTGACTTCGTGAGGTCTGAGTCCATTTCCGTCGCAACTGTTGCATGGGTTGCTAATCGTCTTGCCACTCCCACGGCATATTGGGCAAGTCGTTTGGACTCGCAAGACACCTGTGGCTTGGACGACCTGACCTCGACCTTGGCACTTGCGGCAAGTCTCAGGCTGGGATCCCTCGGCAGCACCTGATCCTTTGCATTTTTCGCAAGATGCATAGCGGGTGAGTGAAACGGTTTTAGTAACCCCTTTGGCTGCCTCCTCGAGGTCGAGGGTCACATCGCATCGAAGATCCGCACCGCGTCGGACTCTTGAGCGAGAGCGTCCGCCTCCGAAGAAGTCTTCGAAGATCGATCCACCGAACATATCGCCAAAGGCTTCGAAGATGTCCCCTACCCCGCCGAATCCTGGCCCACCGGCAGCAGCGGCGTGCCCGAACTGATCGTACCTGGCTCGCTTCTCAGTATCCGAAAGAACTTCGTAAGCTTCAGCGGCCTCTTTGAACTTGTTGATCGCGTCGGTGTTTCCCTGATTCGAATCAGGATGGTACTTCACTGCCAGCTTGCGATACGCCTTGGCAATCTCATCCTGGGATGCCGACTTGCTGACCCCGAGAACTTCGTAGTAATCACGTTTAGATTGCGATGACACGGTATTTGTGGAAGTACCCTTTGTACGGCGCTTTTTGATTGCTTCAGAAAAAAAGGTCATTCGATCTTCGAATGACCCCGGCAATGCAGGTAGCTGCTAAGCAACTACCCGCCAAATGACCTTATTGGCGTGCGAAGTGCTTGCGAGCCGGTTAGCGCACAGTTCCTTCGATCTTTCGCTTCTTCTTATCTTCCTTATCCAGGTTGGTAACCAGAGCTTCGGTCGTAAGAAGCAATCCGGAGATGCTCGCGGCGTTGGCCAAAGCGGTTCGCACTACCTTAACCGGATCGATGATCCCTACACTGAGCATATCCACATAGGTTCCCTTGTTGGCATCGTAACCCATGTTGACTGACTTTTGACGAACTTCATCGGCTACCACGCTACCGTCGATCCCCGCATTGTCGGCGATCTGGCGAAGAGGAGCTTCCAAAGCTCTGAGGATGATGTCCGCACCGGTCTTCTCGTCACCGGAAAGGCTGCTGACAACTTTCGATACCGCTTCGGTGCAGCGGAGTAAAGCCACGCCACCACCGGGCAGAATGCCTTCTTCAACCGCAGCGCGAGTCGCATGGAGAGCATCTTCGACGCGAGCCTTCTTTTGCTTCATGTCGGCTTCGGTCTCTGCACCAACGCTGATGACCGCCACACCACCTGCGAGTTTGGCGAGTCTCTCTTGGAACTTCTCCTTGTCGTACTCGCTATCTGTCTGCTCGATTTGAGCGCGGATTTGAGCCACGCGTTGATCGATCGACTTGCGATCCCCGCCACCTTCGACGATCGTGGTGTTGTTCTTGTCGACAACAACCTTCTTGGCTCGTCCAAGATGCTCTAGAGAAACTTTTTCCAACTGGATACCAAGGTCTTCGCTGATGAACGTGCCACCGGTCAGGACGGCGATATCACCAAGCATCGCTTTGCGACGATCACCAAACCCAGGAGCCTTCACCGCACAAACATTGATGGTGCCTCGGAGCTTGTTAACTACCAAGAGCGTCAAGGCTTCTGCATCAACATCTTCAGCGATAATCAGCAGGGGTTGACCTGAAGTGCTTACTTTTTCCAAGAGAGGGATCAGGTCTCTGATGTTGCTGATCTTTTTGTCGTACATGAACACCAACGCATTTTCCAGCGTGCAGCTCATGTCCGAAGGAGTGTTGATGAAGTAAGGCGACACGTATCCCTTGTCAAACTGCATCCCGTCAACGTACTCGACGGTGGTGTCGGCAGTCTTGCCTTCTTCAACAGTGATCACTCCATCTTTGCCAACGCGTTCGAGGGATTGAGCAAGCAACGATCCGATCGACATATCGTTGTTTGCCGAGATTGCCCCAACACTGGCGACTTCGTCACGGCTGCTGACAGGCTTTGCCATCTGATGCAACTTTTCAACAGCAGCATCAACAGCTTTGTCGATCCCACGTCGAATTGCCGATGGATTGCTTCCGGCAGCAACATTGCGGAGGCCTTCTTTGAAAATTGCTCGAGCCAAAACAGTTGCCGTGGTCGTGCCGTCACCCGCAAGATCACTAGTCTTTTGAGCGACTTCGACAACCAACTTGGCGCCCATGTTCTCAAATCGGTCTTCGAGCTCAATCTCTTTGGCAACCGTAACACCGTCCTTGGTCACAGTCGGCCCGCCAAAACTCTTATCGATGATGACGTTGCGTCCGGTAGGACCCATGGTCACAGCGACCGCATTCGCCAACTTTTCAACGCCCGCAAGCATCCGCGCACGAGCCTGATCGTCAAACATTAATTGCTTAGCCACGCTTCGCAGTTCCTTATACAGAGGTTATTTACCGATGGATTAGACGACTAAGCGAGCTTAGCAAGCACATCGCTTTCGCGAAGGATCTTGTAATCGACACCGTCGACTTCGATTTCGCTTCCGCCGTATTTGCCGAAGATGACTTCGTCACCAACAGCGACACTCAAAGTGGCTCGAACGCCGTTATCGAGCAACTTGCCAGGTCCAACAGCAACGACTTTGCCTCGCTGTGGCTTTTCCTTAGCGCTATCTGGAAGAACGATACCACCGGCAGTGGTTTGCTCTGCTTCCATCGGTTGTACGACGACGCGATCATCGAGTGGACGAATATTGACTTTGGCCATTGCATTCACCTTTTTTTGTGTTGAATTGGAGATCTATGATTTGTTTTGATTTTGGATAGGTGACCCGATCGAGAGATTCGGATCGAGCAGGACAGCTACATCATGCCGCCCATACCACCCATGCCGCCCATGCCACCCATGCCACCCATACCGCCCATACCACCCATGCCGTCGTGGTCATGGTGGTGACCACCCCCTGCTGGCTCTTCTTCCTTGGGGATTTCTGTCACGAGCGATTCGGTCGTTAGAAGCAGCGAAGCGACACTAGCGGCATTGCTCAAAGCAGTCTTAACAACCTTAGCAGGATCGATGATACCAGCCTTGATCATGTCGACGTACTTATCCGCGTTGGCATCGTAGCCTTCGTTCTTATCCTTGAGCTTGCGAACACGGTTGACAACCACAGCCCCATCGAGGCCTGCATTGTTGGCAATGGATCGAAGCGGATAGTCCAAAACATTGCGAACGATGCGAACACCAAGGGCCGCATCTCCTTCGAGCTTGAGCTTATCCAAGGCAGCTTCGCATCGCAAAAGCGCTACGCCACCGCCAGGAACAATCCCCTCTGCAAGAGCCGCTTGGGTCGCAGCCTTAGCATCGTCGATCAGAGCCTTACGCTCTTTCATCTCGGTTTCGGTCGCAGCACCGACGTTGATCTGAGCCACACCGCCGGCGAGCTTTGCCAATCGCTCTTGGAGCTTTTCGCGATCATAATCGCTATCGGTGTTTTCGATTTCTCTGCGAATCTGAACGACTCGACCTTCGATCTTATCCTTCTTACCAGCTCCGCCGATGATCACGGTCTCTTCGCTGGTGATACGGATTCGCTTGGCGCGACCCAAGTCACTGATCTTGACCGACTCAAGGTCGATACCCAGATCCTTGAAAATCGCACTGGCATTGGTCAGTGTCGCGATATCGCCCAGAATCGCCTTGCGACGATCCCCATAACCGGGTGCCTTCACCGCCGCGACACTCAGAATTCCACGCATCTTATTGACAACGAGAGTTGCCAACGCATCGCCTTCGATATCTTCGGCGATGATCAACAAAGGCTTCTTGGCCTTGCTGATGGCTTCGAGAATCGGAATGAGCTTCTTGTTATTGCTGATCTTGTCTTCATGAATCAGGATGTAGCAATCTTCGAGCTCGACGGTCACTTCGTCTTGATTGGTGACGAATTGCGGGGAGAGGAAACCTCGATCAAACTGCATCCCCTCAACGACTTCGACGGTCGTCTCGCTTCCACGACCTTCTTCGACAGCGATCACGCCGTCCTTGCCGACCTTGATAAAGGCTTCGGCGAGCACATCACCGATAGCCGGGTCATTGTTGCCTGCGATAGTTGCAACTTGCTTGATCTCTTTCTTACTCTTGCCATCGATAGGAGTCGACATCTTGCTGATTTCTTCATGCACGACTTCGACAGCCTTGGCGATTCCGCGAGACAGCGACATCGGATCAGCCCCGGCGGCAATCATCTTGAGACCTTCTCGGAAGATAGCCTCGGCAAGAACCGTCGCGGTGGTCGTGCCGTCGCCAGCCACGTCGTTGGTCTTGCTAGCGGCTTCTTTCACAAGCTGAGCACCGAGATTCTCGTACGGATCGTCTAATTCGATCTCTTCGGCGACAGTCACACCGTCTTTGGTGATCCGGGGAGAACCCCAACCTTTGTCCAAAACCGCGTTTCGTCCGCGGGGTCCCAGGGTCGAGCGAACCGCTCTAGCCAACTTCGAAACACCCGCCAACAAGGGCTGGCGTGCTTCGTCATCAAATACCATTTGTTTTGCCACGTTGAACTCCTTGAATGATGAAATTCGGCCCGATTTGGCAGTCGAACTGAGTGCGGATCCAATCTAGCAATCGGCGTGCCAAGCCGCCTAAAAACCGCCTATGGTTTTATTTAAAGCGTTTACAAGTAAGGACTTAGGATCAGCCTTGAAGTCGGATCGAAAGCCTTGTCTGTCAATTTAGGCAGTGGCCTGCGCAAGTGTCCACCGTGTGGATCCAGGACCGTTTTTGGCCAGCAAAGCTCCCTAAAAACCCCGGGGTCTGTCCCCCGAGAGAATTTGGGATATTTGCTTCCAAGTGCGCTCGGTGGCACCCCGATGCTCCTGGGTGATGGCCTGGGCCCGCTTGGCGAGCTGGACTCGAGATGGCTGATCTTCGAGCATCCTTACAACCCATGGCTTGAGGTCCTGTGGCGTTTGCAACTGAGTCGCTGCCGAGGCTTCCTGCAGGATCCCAACGATGTCGGTAAAGTTTCGGGTGTTGGGTCCATAGCAAGTCGCCACACCATAGGCGCATGGTTCGATCATGTTTTGGCCGCCACGCGAACCGAAGCTTCCGCCGACGAATCCCAGATCAGCCAAACCCCACCACCATCGCAGTTCACCGACGGAGTCCGCCAAGAAGATCCTCCAGTGCTCATCGAGCCCTTGGCTTGAGAAGCTCGAGCGCCGCCCCCAAGGGAGGTTGGTTGCCTGAACCATCTTTGCCACTTCATCAAACCGTTCCGCATGCCGAGGCACCAAAATCAATTTCAGGTTCGGGTACCGATCTGCAAGCTCGCAAAAGGTGTCCAGGCATATCCTCTCCTCGGGGGCTTGAGTACTCCCGCACAACCAGATGCATGGAGTCGGCTCCGATAGTCTGAGTTGCTGTGCTCGCAATCGGACTTCGGGATGATTGCGATCATCATTGGCCCCATCGAATTTGATATTCCCAACGACTTGTATTTTCGCAGCATCGCAACCCAGCTCGATGAATCGACTGCGAATCGTTTCGCTTTGAGCTCCAATCCACTGAATCCTGCGAACGATATTTCGAGCGATCGAGCCGATTCGGCGATAACCCTGAAGCGACTTTTGACTCAGTCGTCCATTGATGACCACGATCGGTATTTTGCGTTTCGAGGCGTTTAAGATCCAGTTGGGCCACAGTTCCAGTTCGGCCAAGACGATTAAATCGGGCTTGATGCGATCCAATGCACGGTCGATCGCCCAAGTAAAATCAAGGGGTGCAAAACAGACCGAATGTTGAGAGTAGAGCTTTTGAGCTAGCTCCATTCCCGAATCGGTCGAGGTGGTAACGAGCACTCGCACACCGGGTAATTCTTTTGCTGCTCGCTCGACAAGGGGCCGGATGACTTGCAATTCCCCGACACTCACCGCATGAAACCACACAATCGGCCCATCTTGCACATGCTCTTGCGATTGGGACTTCCTGTTGGCCAGATCCGGCAGAGATCCAAAGAGTTTCTCAGACCAACCTTTTCGATAACGACCTTGTGCGATCCGGCGATAGAGGATCCATGGGGAAACCGCAACAAGCAGCATCGCGTAAAGAACGTTCAACAACCATTGCTTGACCAAAGTTAGCATCACGATTCGATTTGGCGAAAGAAGCTCATCGAAGGCCTATCGATCCGAAACAACTTGGTCGGTCCCCAAGGCCAGACCGTCGTTGCGACTCTCGGTGGCCCCTTCGAGGACACCTCTGTTCCAATCGATCAAGATGCCTTGGTAACCTCCCATCGAGGCTCTGGAAGGTTTCATAACATGGCCGCGTTTTGTAAGTTCCTGGACTGTTTGAGTTGGCAAACCCGATTCATAGTGAATTGTTCCACCTTGGGGCTCAGCAGGGGTTCCTGTAGGAGTGGCGCTCCCCTCGTGGCGAACTCGGGCCGCATCACCTGCCATTTGAATGTTCATCCCAAAGTCGATCCAATTGACAAGCACCTGAACTTGGCCCTGCGGTTGCATATCTCCACCCATGACCCCAAAGACAAACACGGGCTTTCCGTTTTGAGTCACGATCGATGGGATGATCGTATGAAAGGGGCGTTTTCGGGGCTCCAATCGGTTCGGATGATCTTGCGAAAGTGCAAATAGGTTGCCTCGATTTTGCAGAGCAAAACCTACATTGCCCGGAACGACTTGGCTTCCAAAACCATGAAAGTTGCTTTGGATCAGCGAACAGCAATTGCGATCCTTATCGACCACACAGAGATAAACGGTATCTCCCTGAACGAGTTTCGGATCGCCATGAGGGACATCGACCATGGCTTGGTCAAAGCCGATGCGTTGGTTTTGCGTCTTTGCATAGGCCTTGCTTGCCAATCGACCGATTGGAACCGATTCAAAAGCGGTATCGGCATAGAATCTGGCCCTATCGGCATAAGCGAGCTTTTTGGCTTCGATGAGCAGATGGGTGTATTGGGGTGACCCCCATCCCATGGCTTGCAGGTCATGTTGCTCCAGGACGTTGAGCATTTGCAAAACGGCAAGCCCTTGTCCGTTGGGTGGGATCTGCCAAACGTCATAGCCTCGATAGTTCGTCGAGATCGGCTTGACCCACTCATTGGTATGTTCTTGGAAGTCTTCGAGACTAAAGTACCCACCAACGTTTTGGCTAAAGGCGACGATTTCCTCGGCGATCGGACCGCGATAGAAGTAGTTTGGACCGAGTTGCGCGATTTTGCGATAGGAGTCGGCCAAGCGAGGGTTTCGAAAAAAATCTCCTGCTTTGGGAGCTTTCCTGCCATCGATCAAAAAGGTGGCTTGGGAGTCTATCCAGGGAAGAAACGACTGCTCGGTTTTGGCCCAGTAGGCGGCGATCACTGGCGAGACGGGAAATCCATTCTCGGCTAACAAGATCGCCGGCTCGAGGACTTGTTCCATGCTCAGCTTGCCAAATTTTCCGTGAAGGTCGAACCATCCGGCGACGCACCCCGGGACGCTCCAAGACAAAGGCCCATAGAGGGGTATTTCCTTGAGTTGCTTGTCTGCGAAAACTTGGCGATTGAGTTTTGCAGGGGAGCGGCCAGATGCGTTCAAACCCGAAAGTTCGCCGGATCGGCTGTCCCAAACGATCGAATACAGATCTCCACCGATCCCACAGCTCATCGGTTCGACGACCCCAAGCACGGCATTGGCAGCGATGGCAGCATCGACGGCCGAACCTCCCTGTTCGAGGATTCGAATCGCCGCAGCGCTGGCCCGAGGATCCGAGGTGCAGGCCATACCATTTCGGGCCACGACCACCGAGCGACTTTGATGGATCGGGCCCGTTGGGCGATCGTATCGACCTATCGGGGATCGATTGCCCGAGTCGACTTGTTGCTGAGCCAATCCCCTTGACTCGATCGCGCAAAAAACAATCCCCGAGGCGACAAGTGCCAAAGGGCCAAAGGAGTGGTTTGCCCTGAGAATACAGAATCGAGCCATGATTTCACCGATCGCACAAGCAGCGACAAACCGTAAGAGACACGGCTGGTTATTGTCGGCGTTTTTCGGCGTAGTGGAAATACCCGATCATCATTTCTTCAAAGGTTTGATCCCCCCACTTGACCCATGCTTTTGGATCGGGGTTGTTCAAATTGGCTTCCGAGTTATCGAAGGTCGCTTCGCAGGCGATCCGAGACCCAGCGGGCAATTGCATGGGCGTTTGCAAGCGGTATTCGGTTTGCCAGTTGAAATCGTAGTTGGGGATATCCAAGAGGACTTGGCGTTTGCGGTCGGGGTAAATCAAACTGTAGCGGAAGGACTTGCCTCGCACGTGCATATGAGGGCTAAAGGATAACAATTCGCAGTCGGGAAGTTTTTCAGGAAGCGATGCAGTCACACGATGCGCGGAGGCTCCTGGGGGAATTTGAAAGTTCACGCTCACGGCGCTGGTGGTTTTGACCTCATGGGTGATCTCTTTGGGATCGGCAAGGATGAATCCGACCTTGCTCAAATCCTCCTGCAAAGTCCCATCGGGTGTGTAGTGAACTTGGAAAATAAGTTCGCTATTTGCAGGTATTCGCTTAGCGTAGCCTTCGGGCATCATTTCGGCTCGAGTGCCTGGAACGTAGCCTACGAGGAACGATCGAGCACCTCCCAGATCGCGATTGCGGGAGCCTTTTTCGCGAACGAAGACCAAAACATGGTGAACCACTTGGCGAGCCCCGGGGACGATTTCCATCCCTTTGACCCAGAGTTCTTTTTCATTGCCCATATCGGCGCGGAAGTACTGATAGTTGACCACTCCGGTGCGAGGAACACTGTAGGGTTTTTCGCTCATCGGGATGATGATGTCGGGTTTTTGAGGCAATAGCCATTGAGCGTTGTAAGCGATGGGCTTAGCATCCAAGGCAGGATCGCCTCGCCGTTTGCCTTGTGCAACCCAGCGTTGGATCACATCGAGTTCTTGGTCGCTCAAACGCCGATCGTTGCTGAATTTTGCGTGTTCGTCGGTGGCATGCCATGGCGGCATGGTCTTGTTGTGCGTCACTTCGAGAATCATATCGGCCCAAGCCGATGCGTCGTCGTAGTTCGACAGATCCATCGGGCCGATATCACCTTGGCGATGGCACGACACGCAGCGCTGTTGCAACAAGTGGGAGACATGCTCGGCGTAGTTGATTGCGACGCTGTCACCTGGTTTTTCGATGCTTGATCGGTTTCGACCGATCAAGCATCCTGGGGCTTGGGTCGAAACGGTTGGGATATCGCCCTTTGAGAGGATCGCATCGAGGGCATCGACGAGTTCGCGTTGGGTTGGTTTTTCGCGTGCAAAGCCGATCCCATATTGATCGTCGATTCGGCCTCGGTAGCGAATCGTGTTTTGTGCATCGACCAAGCAGACTTCTGGAGTCCGCGTCACACCCAGGGCATCGGCCAGCGATTGATCAGGATCTTTTAGGAATGGGATCTCAAGCTCGAATCGCCTAGCATGGGCACCCATCTCCTGCAAAGAGTCTTGGATGTTCGGATCGACAGCGACGAATCGAACCCCTTTGTCTTTGTATTTCTTAACAAGCTCAACGATCCGGGGAGTGTACTGCTTGGCAAGTGGACATTCCGTTCCTAGAAACACAAACACGGTAGCTTCGACGCCCGAGAGTTCACTCCAAGACCACTGTTTGCCAAGATAATCGGTCTTTTCCAATTTGGCGATCGCATCCACTTTCCTACCCACGAGACTCGCAGTCGGCTCGACTTGCTGGGGTGGCTCGAAGGCTTGTGTCGGTGTGGGAGCGACCCAAAGCAGCGAGCCGATGAGCCCCAGCAGGCTTAGTCGATTTCGAAAAATGAATCTGGCAATTAGACTGGATGTTCTTGAGTTCATAAGTTTCTTTGGAAAGTGGTGTCAATCGGCCCAATAGCTCTAAGTCGACCAAGAAAACTTTCGGTACGATGGGTGCAATGTATTCGTGAACGGGCCAAAATCCTTGGATTTTAGTAGACTAAATAGGAAGGTTTAACGCAATGTTGATCAACAAATCCCTCGCGATGAATTTTTTGGCCTTGGCTTTGGTCATTGCTCTATCGGGAATGACTCTGGCAATCGAACCAGAAGATATACAAGTCCCACTTTGGCCTGAGGGTGCCCCAGGGGCTTTGGGAAATGAGCCCAAAGATGTACCTACTTTAACGGTGCGTAAAGTCGAATCATCGAATCCCACTGGAGCATTGATCATTTGTCCAGGGGGAGGTTACGGAGGTTTGGCGATGGATCACGAGGGCAAGCAGATCGTCCAGTGGGCAAACTCGATGGGCCTTACGGCAGTCCTATGCGATTACCGGCATCGGGGAAAAGGGTACGGACATCCGGCACCCTCACAGGATGCACTCCGGGCCGTTCGCTTGGTGCGAGCCAAGGCTTCGGAGTGGAATATTGATCCGAACAAAATCGGGATCATGGGTTTCTCGGCCGGTGGGCATTTGGTCTCGACAGTGATCACCCAATTCGATGCGGGCAACAAAGAGTCGACCGACACGGTTGCTCGCGAGTCGTCCCGCCCTGACTTTGCGATTTTATGCTATCCGGTAATCTCGATGGGAAGCAGTTTTACCCATCGTGGCAGCGAAGTGAATTTGCTGGGCGAAAAAGCATCCAAGGAAACCCTCGAGCAATTCGCCAGCGAGCGCCATGTACGGTCCGATACTCCTCCTACTTTTTTGATGCACACCGTCGAGGACAAACCTGTACCGGTTGAAAATTCACTGGTGTTCTATCAAGCGATGGTTGCCAAGCAGGTGCCAGGGGAGTTGCATATCTATCAGAAGGGACCTCACGGAGTCGGACTTGCCCGAAACATTCCAGGCACATCCGATTGGCCCTTGGCTTGCCAACGATGGCTCAAACAACTTCAAATGGTGCCATAGGAAACAAAAACTTTTTTCCTTTATGGCGTAGAGTTAGGCCCAGAGCTGGCTTTTGGGAAGATTTTCTTCCAAGACACAGCCAGTGGTGCTAGCGAGCCACCCCATGGGGCGTGTATGCTTTGCATGCGGTCGATGACAGGTCTACTTTTCTAGTGCTTCTGGCAAGGATTCCCCCCAATGATTCTTTCCGGTGAAGAGATACGCTCTCGATTGGGTTCAGATATCTGCATCACTCCGTTTGCCGACGAGCAATGCAATCCCAACAGCTACGATTTGACTCTGCATAACGAGCTATTGGTCTACGAAGAAGTCGTATTGGACATCAAGGAACCCAACCGTTTTCGACGCCTGAGAATTCCCGAAGAGGGTTTAATTCTTAGCCCCGGTCAGTTGTACCTCGGCAGAACCATCGAGTATACCGAGACCCACCGGCTCGTGCCGATGCTCACGGGCAGATCGTCTCTTTCGCGGCTCGGACTTTTCGTCCATGGTTCAGCGGGCTTTGGAAGCATAGGCTATCGCGGACACTGGACCATCGAGCTTTACACGGTTCAGCCCATACGGATCTATCCGGGTGTAAAGATCTGTCAGATCGCTTACCAGGAAATCATTGGCCAGGTGCGCGAGTGCTGTTCGAGCAAGTACCAGAACAGTCGGGATATTCAGCCGAGTTTGATGTTCAAAGAGTTTTCGTGCCGGCGGGAGTACGAGCAATTGCAGTTGGATTTTGACACTCTGGCTGCCTCGTGCGTCGAGCAATGCGTTTCCCAATCTGAAAATAGCGACGGCGACTCCTCGCATTTCGTTTGAAATTCGGGACTATGCCCGAACTAGACCAGCGCCTAAGCTATCGTGTGTGCGTGCACTGACTAATGAAACCCTTTAGGCTCCGGGAGCAATGATGCCGTCGATGTCCAAAACCCAGATTGAGGCCGTGATTCCGCATCGCAAACCGATGCTTTTGGTCGACGAAGTCTTAGAGCAAACCGATACAACCATCCACTGCACCAAGACCTTCGGTGCCGACGAGTTTTTTCTTCAGGGACATTTTCCCGATTTCCCGTTGGTACCCGGTGTGATTCTTTGCGAATGCTGTTTGCAAAGCGGCGCGATTCTCCTTGCCCATGTAACCCCCAGCCAAGGAATCGTGCCGGTGGCCACACGCATCGATGGTGCCAAATTCAAGCGGATGGTCAGGCCTGGTGAAAAAATCGACATCCAAGTGGTGCTCAAGGAAGTCGTTTCCAGTGCGTACTTTATGACGGGCAAAGTCACCGTCGAGGGACAATTGGCGGCGCGATTGGACTTTGCCTGTAGCGTCGCAAAACCCCAGTAAATCTTCACCATTAGGTTCCAAAGGCTATGAGCAAAACGATTCGAGTATTGCCCCTTGACGGCAGGCCTTGCGAGCCGATGGAAATGCCCGAACGCTTTCGCTTAGAAGTCGTGTACTTCATGACACCCCAGGATGCCCCAGGCGCACCAAAACTCGGAATAAGCGAATACTGGATCGAGCCCCAGAATGTGCATAAGTGGTTGGAAGATGGTTGTTTCTCAGTGGTATCCCCATTGGATGCCCATTCCGTTGCGGAAATCGAACTCAGCGAAGAACATGAACGGTGGTTGGAGTGGCTCAAGAACAATCAAATAACACGAGTTCGGATTCTCAAGGATTGAGCTTGGTCGTGGCCATGGCTCGCAACGGGACGATCGGTATCGAAGATCGTCTGCCATGGAAACTCCGATCGGATCTGATGCGTTTCAAACACTTGACCATGGGACATTGCCTCCTGATGGGACGCAAAACCTATGAGAGCATCGGTCGATTGTTACCCGGTCGCACAACGATCATCCTGACACGCCAAAACGATTATCGCGTCGATGGGGCAATCGTTGTTCATAGCCTTGAGCAAGCACGCTCGCAAAGCCCTACCGGGCAAAGACTTTTTGTCGTTGGTGGCTCGGAAATCTATCGCTTGTGCATGCCCTTTGTCGACCAAATCCATTTGACCCGAGTGCTTGCAGATATCCATGGCGATACGGTGTTCGATGCGTTTGATTTGCATGGTTTTTCACTGTTGGAAAGCGAGTTTGTTCCCAGTGATGCAAACAACGATTGGCCGTCTCGCTACGAGCTTTACGAGCGTCGAAAAAACCAAGCCTGAAACCTGACGGGTTTTCCACCGACTTCGGGAACATCGGTTGTTTATAAACGACTTTTCTAGACATCCATTTGGTCTGTTCTTTACGGCATCTTCACACTCCCGTCGGAAAATCTTTACAGAACTTTAGGGTTCCTGTTTGACTCGAATGCTAGCAATCCTAAAATCCCAGCCCGCTCAGCAGTCAGCCTAGCCAAAGCCCTTTGGGGAACGAAGCACTCGGGTCGAATGCTGGACGAAGGTCGGGATGGTTCCCAACCTAGGAATTCGTTGGATCAAAATCGCAGGGTTGGGAGATTGCGATGCTCGAAGCGCATGATGTAGCTGAGGCACAAAGCCGGGGAATACCGCAGTTTCTTGCGGCACTTCGCCAACGGCTCGGCAAGGACCGCATGGAGTTGTGGTTTGGATCGCAAGTGCTTTGGCAAGTGACCTTCGACCGGAAGCTGCAAATCCTTGTTAGTTCAGGGTTTATCTCCGATTGCATCCTGAGGATGTTTCGGCAGGATCTTCGAAGTGTGGTTTCGGAGGTTTTTGGCGATGGTTGGGGTTTTGAGCTCCAAATTGCTTCTCCAGCCCCCCCAGAGAGTCCCTCGGGCAACAAGCCAGTCGAGATTTCTCTCGGGAAATCCTCCGACGATGTTCGCAAGTCCCCTCGGATCGCTTACGATGGGGCAGTCGAAAAATCCATCCCCAAGCCCCATTCCACGGCACCTTTTGTGAACGCGATTCCTGTTGCTATCCACTCGCAACCCGCATCCCCTGAAGATGTCCAGTTGGTCGAAGAACACTCGGTCAGCGGGCCGTTGAGGTTGGTGGGTTCCGAAAGCACAACCGCCGCGGATCGCGAGATTGATCGGCTTGTCGCTTTGCGTCGAGAGCAGGAGCGCCGATGGGATGATTTCATCGTAGGTCCGCACAACAATTTTGCTTGGACTGCCTGCCAGATGGTTTTAGAAAGACCAGGACAGGTCAGCCCTTTCTTGATCCATGGTCCCCATGGTGTTGGCAAGACGCACCTTGCGGTTGCTCTATCGCAGCGGCTCAAGGCTCAGCAGCGATACCGCCGCGTTATTTTTCTTACCGGCGAGCAATTTACGATCGAGTACACGGAAAACGCCAAGTCCGGTGGCTTTGCAAGTTTCCGAAAAAAGTATCGGGACGTCGAGGTTCTAGTGATCGACGACGTTCAGTTCTGTTTAGGCAAACAAGGCACACTCATTGAGCTTCGAAACACCATCGATATGCTTTTGAGGGAGTCCAGGCAAGTCATTTTGGTTTCCGATCGCGGGCTTCACGAACTCGATGGCTTGGGCCACGACTTGCACGCCCGCTTATCGGGCGGGATGCATTGTGCGATCGAGCCGATGGATCCGCATACGCGACGGGCTTTGCTTTCGCGACTTTGCAACCAACACGGGCTTGGTATCGATCAAGACGTGCTGAGTTGGATCGCACAGCAGTGCGGTTCGGATGCTCGGGTCATCCAAGGTGTTGTCCTTAGGCTCATGGCCAAGCATCGCATGCTCGGTCGCAGTATGACCTCAGAAGAGGCCACTAGTGCGATCAGCGATATTGTGCGAGCCAACCGTCCGATCGTGCGGCTAACGGATATCGAAAACGCTGTCTGCAAAACCTTCGGGTTGGAGAATCAAAAGCTTCAGACCAAGTCGAAGTGTCAGTTGCTCAGCCAACCCCGGATGCTTGCGATGTTCTTAGCCCGCAAACACACTCGAACGGCTCTTTCCGAGATCGGCGAGTACTTCGGCAATCGCACCCACTCGACGGTCATCTCAGCCCAAAAGAAAGTCGATTCCTGGATCGAATCCAAAGAACTCTTGCAAGTCGGTAATACCAGCATGCTCGTCCAAGACATCCTGCGCTCTCTCGAAGCGAATCTGCAGGTCGGCTAAACTCCCGGCACCCTTACTTCCACTTGCCCTTGAACTCTTCGAGCAAGTAGTCTTGAACCTGCGGAAAGCTCTTGCGGTTGGATTGGATTTCCAAAAGCCGACGGAAGCCGCGAGTGACGATTTCTTGTCGCTTGACAACATAGCATGGATCGAGATCCTCCTTGCGAAAACCTTCCTGCACACAAGCAGGGCCATCGAATCGTTGGTCCTCGATGAATTGGGCAAAGACCGGATTGCAAACCAAATGGCATTCGGGCGTCAGATGCAAAACCTCAGGATCAATCTCACCGATAACGAATCTCAAGTACAACTCGCTCTCGGAGAGTCTCTCGACTTCTTCTTTACAGATCCTGCAGAGGTATCCTTGGTCGCATCTGGCCATGGACTAGAGCCCCAGCACGTCGGCCATCGAGTAAAGCCTAGGCGTTTTGCCTTGCAAGTATTTCGCTGCAGAGATCGCTCCGGTGGCATAGCTGTCTCGGTTCGATGCAGCGACTCGGATTTCGACCAACTCACCCATCATCCCGAAGACCACCGTGTGTTGGCCGACATCATCACCAACCCGTAGAGCATGATAGCCGATCTCATTGTGAGGTCGCTTGCCTATCATCCCTTGTCGGCCGTGTACGTGTCGATCGATACCCATTTCCTTGGCGATGATTTGACCGAGCTTGATCGCCGTGCCACTGGGGCTGTCTTCTTTGAAGCGATGATGCCTTTCGATGATCTCGACGTCGGCACCTCCAGGCACATCCTTGAAGGCCTTGGCGGCCTGCTCGACGAGTTTCATTCCAATGTTGACTGCGACACTGGTATTGGGAGCCAAACAAATCGGAATACTTTTTGAAGCCTGCTCGATGGCTTGAATATGCGAGCTTTCCAGACCCGTCGTGGCGATAACGATGCTCGAACGAGTCTTGAGGCACTGATCCAAGGCGGCCATACATCCCTCGGGACTGGAGAAATCGATGACGCAATCGAACTGAGAAGGCCATCGATGGGTGATCTCAAGTCCGATCGGGTTAGTCCCCGAGAAACTTCCAGCATCGTGCCCGCAGGCTGGGGAACCCGAACGCACCAAAGCACCGACGAGTTGGACTTGAGGATCCCCTGAGCCAAGGGCAATAAGCCGTTTGCCATTGCGACCCGATGCACCGTGGATGACCAATGAAAGCTTCGAGGACATAGATAACCTTTTCTTACGAATTGCTAAAGGCTCCCATTCACCAAATAGCGGGGGCCTAAGACGGTATCTAATCCGAAGCCGTGAGCTCCTGCAAGGCCTCTAGGACCTGCTGATCGTGACCATCGACACTGACTTTTTTCCAAACATAAGCCACTTTGCCCTGGCCGTCGATCAGATAGGTGCTGCGTTGGATTCCCATCGACTTTTTGCCGTACATGTTCTTTTCCCTCCAAGCACCGAACTTCTCGGCAACTTCGTGGGATTCATCGGCAAGCAGCGGGAAATTCAGCGAGTACTTGTCTCGGAACTTCGTATGCGATGCAGGAGTGTCGGGACTGACTCCTAGGACGACCGCCCCGAGCTTTTTGAGCTCTGCGGAACGATCCCGGAATGCACAAGCCTCCTTGGTGCACCCAGGCGTATCATCCTTAGGATAAAAGTAAAGCACCACCGGTGAACCTTTGAAATCCGACAACTTCACTTTCTTGCCCTCTGCGTCCAAAAGGGTAAACGCGGGAGCTTTCGAACCTACTTCTAACCAATCGGACATAATCGATTTCCTCTGAATTTTCTTGGGTTTCTATTCTCTTTAACACCCTGGACAAACAGATCCAAGCCATCTACTCAAGGCATCCAATGGCCAATGGCGAGGGGTCGCTTCAGTGTAGAAAGAAGGCAAATATTTTCATTATTTCTTCACACACCCTAGGAAATCTTGTTGCGGAGCGGTTTTTTGACCCGCTAAATTACCTCTAAGGGGAATCTTGGTTGCATACACATTTTTGGAACCAATGATCCCTTTGGATTCTTTTCTCACATTTTTGTTTTTCTAATCTTCCTTGCTTCTCACTTCATTTGGAGTCTGACAATGTCTTATTCATGCTTGTCGACAACGAACCTTGGCGGCAACCCAGGCCGCCTCAACGTTCGTCGAGGATTTACATTGGTCGAGTTGTTGGTAGTCATCGCGATCATCGGTGTCTTGGTTGGATTGCTATTGCCTGCAGTGCAAGCGGCCCGCGAGGCGGCTCGCAGAGCCGATTGCCAAAACCGGATGCGACAAGTTGTTTTGGCTGCTCACAACTACGAGTCAGCCAATAAGCGACTTCCTGGTTATGCCGGCGAACCGGCTCCCCTTGCAGTCAACATGGTCGGAGGATTCTACCGACCAGACAAACGCGGAGTTCCTTGGATGGTCCAGATCATGCCCCATATGGAACAAGACCAACTCGGACAAAACCTTCGACGCATCTGCGACACGGTTCCCGGAGCGGTGCCCATTTCCCAAAGCGATTATTCGTTCATCGAAGCCGTGGTTCCTGGCTTCATTTGCCCAAGTCGACGCGATGCGAAGTCTTATCCACTTCTAGCTCCTTTCGCAGACAAGTACGGGCCTTACGGTGCACGGACCGATTATGCCATGTGCGGCGGTGCAGCCTTGAGTACCGATCCAAACAATGCCGGCATTGATCTCGAACAACCGGGCGTTTGGTCTCTAGGTAACAAGACCCAAATGAAGGAAATCACCGATGGAACCAGCACAACGATCTTCTTGGGTGAAAAAGCGATGAGTTCGATTCGCTACAAGACCGGAAGCGACTACGGTGACCGGGCCCCGCTCGCAGGCCTGCCCGAGTATCACGGTGTTACCAATTCCTACGTACGGTTTATCGCTCGAGGGACGCACTCCGATATACCAGATAGTTGCACCTCCTGCCACGACTTTGGCAGCGCCCACATTCCCGGTTGGAATGCAGTCATGACCGACGGATCGATACGAACCGTCAGCTACAACGCCGACAAGGCTATCCTCAAAGCGGTTGCATCGATCGCAGGCCAAGAAACAGCCACTTTGGATAACTAATCGATCGACTTCCTCGTTGACACTTCGGGTTACTGGGCCTACGGCCAGTGGCTAGTAACCCGAACCGTGAGGGAGGCAGCGATAGGACACGGCCGATGGCTTCGCATGACGCACACTCGAGTGCTTCCTCGTTGACACTTCGGGTTTACTGGGCCTACGGCCCCGTTGGTCGTCTATTCCTATTGGTCGGCGATTCGGCATACATAGTGGAGCAGTATTCCGGCAGCGACGCTCACATTGAGCGAATCGGTTCCCATCGCCATGTCGATGCGAATCCCCTTGGAACAAAGCTCGATGCACTCCTCGGGCAATCCGTGAGCCTCGTTTCCAAATAAGACCAACGTTGGACCGCTCCGACGGTATTGGGTCAACTCGATACTTTTTGCCGACAAACAGGCCGCCAAAGATTCAATACCAACTTGACTGGCAGATTTCAATGTATCAGCTACCTGCTCTGTTCGATAAAAGGAAAGCTTGAAAGCGTTGCCCATCGAGACTCGCAATACCCGGCGAGCAAAGGGGTCGACACAATTGGGACCCAAAACAACGTCCCTGATTCCAAGTGCAGCACACGAGCGAAAAATCGAACCCATGTTCTCAGGGTCTTGAACCCCAACGAGCATCACAGCGTTCCAGTCGGACCTACAGCCTCGTTCGTTCCAATGCTCTTGCGGTTCCCACTTGGGCATTGGAGGTCGGATCCCACAAGCCATAAAACCACGGTGGAAATCAAAGCCGATCAAATCAGCCACTAGCTCATGAGGAATGACCAAGATCGGTACATCCGACGGTAGCCACGGGATTGCTTGCGGGAGATCCTCCTGATCGACCAAAATCGATTCAACCTCAAGCTGGCTGGCCAAGAGTCGTTGCACAAGCGGTCTGCTCTCGGCGATGAACCGTCCGCTGAATCGGGTCAAATTGGTGGTTCTAAGATTTCGGTAGGGATCCAAGCGGGGATCCTCGATCGAACCGATACTCACAAGATTCATTACGGCTTCCGAATCAACAGTTTCTTCGTTCCAACCAGCCATTCTTGATCACCGTAAACATAACCGGAAACCACATAGCGGCCCGAGTAACCTGGAGGTATTTGCAAATCGATTTCAAAGGATCCTGCTTCGATCGATCGCTCGATCCGCTCGACAGTCAGCCGATTGCTCTGTTGATAATTCTGATCCATCTGCTGGTGGTCTTGCTCTGTCCCTTGATAGACCCTCAAGGCCGAGACACTCTCTGGCACGCGATCGCGTACCAAGGACAGTTCGACGATCAACCTGCCGGCTTGGCTCGATGTACCAGATATTTTAAGAATCTCACCGCTAATGGCTCTGCTTGGAACCTCAAACTCCAGCGGATTTGGATAAGGGATCTTCAGCAGCGGGTCTCCGAGGAGATTCATGAGCCTTACATGCTCCCGTCGTTCGAGGGTCAAATCGTGGTCGCTGGGATTGAGTGCCTGGGCCATCTCGGTAACGATCTTTCGGTAACGCTTGCGGATATCGACAACCTCGTTTGCTGAAGTTTCACTGGTGTTTGTTTCTGCCATGTCTTCTTCATCATCGAGCCAAACTCGACGCTTGGCCTGGAGAACCAGTTCCCCAAGGGTCTCGATTCGATCGCGGAAACAACCATTGATCAATTCGCTAGAAAACTGACTGAGCCCATAAGGCATCGTCACACGAGATCCACTGATGACGGCGATTGGACCTTGAGGTTGAGCAAGAAGCTGCTCAGAAAAACAATCCACACGAGCGTCGTAAGCTCCGGTCAAGCAAGCCAGCATCAAAGCGATTGGCGGTCGATTCTGGCAGCGAAATCTCGCTGCATCGGTCGACTGGCCGATAGGCAACCAATCCTTAGAAACCCGGAAATGATCCAATTGATCGACTTGACCATGCCCGATATAAACCCAAAACAATCCACCCTGATTGATCCGATCGATGTAAGCCTCTCGAAGCTTCCATGGGTTGGGACAATAAGTGCTCGTGCAGCTTGCAACCGTAACATTCATTTTGAAATAAGACGGAATTCCCTCGGTTAGAAAACGTCGCGTGACGGTCTCGATGGCTGTATCTGCAAGGAATCCAAAACCACCCACCCCGGCAGTGACATGAACCGTATCGTTCCATGGGCCTGGAGCAATCGACTCATAGTCGATGCTTCGCTGAAGCATCCGCTTGAGCTCCTCAGGAGTCTTTGCTGGCAACCTACCAACGGCAATGTCTGGACATCCATCTTGATCCAAATCGCCATAGAGCGCATCGGTACAGAGCTCTTTGGTCGTCAGTTCCCCAAGCTGAATCTCCGTCTTTAGCACGATTCCAGGTGTCAGAGATTGCCACTTCTTGGGTGCGACCTCAAGGGCCGCATCGCCACATAAAAGAATCGCAACGGCCGGCGTGCTACAATTGGATATGGCTTTTGCGATCTGCCCTCGCAACTGAATCGAACTGGCGACCGAATCCACTTCGGCAAATTGGTACTGCGAGCTTCGGTAAGCTTTCCACTGGGCTAGCCAGGGACCCCATGTTGCCGGGCGAACTAAGATGACCGACGGTTTATTTTCTGGAGTCGTCTGAGCGATGAGTTTTCCAGAAAGCTCGATCATTCCGACGATGCACCATGCGGCCAGAAGAAACCGAACCGAAGTTATCCTTTTTTGCATCGCTTGGCCACCTGCTCCTTCATGAACTCTAAACCCTCCTTGGCCAGCGTCAGCTCGTCGTCAAACATCCGCCGCCAGATACGTGTCGCCGCAGCTAGCTCAGGTAGTGCAAGCCCGAATGCTTCGATCACCAACCAACCGTCATAGCCGATCTGGCCAATAGCGTCAAAGTTTTCGTCCCATCGCACGTTGCCAGCCCCCGGAGTGCTCCGATCGTTCTCACTGATGTGGATATGACAGAGCATATCTTGGATGTCATGAATCGCTTTGCTAACACTCTTCTCTTCGATGTTCGAATGGAAGGTGTCGTACATCATGCGGCAGTTGGGATGATTGACCTGCCGACAAAATTCCGCCGCATCGGCTTGAGCGTTGAGAAAGTAGCATTCGAAGCGGTTCAAAGGTTCCACGCCGAGCATCACTCCGACCTTCGCTGCATGTTCAGCGACAGAAGTCATGCTCTCGATTCCCCACTTCCACTCGTCTGTGGTCGGCCCTGCTCCGGAAAAATAACCCAAGGCGGAATGAAACGGTCCGACAATCGTCTCGACCCCCGCCGCTGCGCAGCAGTCAAGCGTTCGCTTGTTGAGCTCGACACCTTTGCGACGAATCGATGCATCGGGACTAATCGGATTGTCATCGACATTTCGAACCGTAACGCCCGTTCGCCGCAGTCCGATCGCATCGAGTTTTAATAAATTCATTCCGTATTTCATCGATCGACTCTCGGCTCTTGCAGAAAAAAAGAACTTTTTGGAAAGGAATTCCTTCAAGGTATCGATTCGGCCCAAGCCGTGCAATATGCACTAGGCTATCATGAGCAGAGAGCTAAAGGTAACGATCCGAGATAAGGTCAATCCTATGGAAGTCAATTGCCCGCATTGCCAAGCGATCCTTACGGTTCATCCATCCGAAGCTGGATCGCTTTCCGATTGCCCAAAATGCACGGGGAAATTTCATATTCCAGTCCCTATGGCCAGACCCAGGGACCCATCGGCTCGAGGCGTCTCTGGCTCAAATGAATACGAAGTCGATCAAGAGTATCGAGACTTTGTTGGCAAGAAGGTTCCAGCAGGTATCTGCGGAATCCTTCTTGGCTCATTGGGGATTCATAAATTCATCCTTGGGCTCAGTAACGCTGGCATCATTATGCTGGTGGTAACTCTCTCGTGCGTCGTGTTGACCCCATGCCTGATCGTACCCATCTTTGGTCTGATGAGCATGCAGGTCATCGGATTGATCGAAGGGATTATTTATCTAACGATGCCAGACGATGCTTTCTATCAGACTTATGGTGTCGAGAGAAAGGAGTGGTTCTAAGCCACTTGTTAGCTCAGAGCCTCGATCATATCGAGCGTAGCGTTCCGCACGGCAGACGTCCACGTGGATGCCTGATACTTGGGCTGTTCGTAAGCGAAGATGATTCCACGCGAAGAGTTGACGATTGCGCCGAGCCCTCGCGAATCGAGTCCAAGCTTGACATCCTTAGCCGAGCCTCCTTGGGCTCCGTAACCGGGGATCAAAATCCAAGTGCTAGGCATACGCTGGCGCATCGCTTCAAGCTCTTTGGGGTAAGTCGCTCCGACGACGGCTCCAATATCACCATAGCCGAGCTCACCTCGCGTCGCGTGCGATAAAGCTTGTACATGATCGGCGATTTTTTCGCTGACCGTTCTGCCGTCCTGGAGCTTTTGATCCTGAAAAAAACTGCTTCCAGGATTCGAGGTTTTAACCAAAACAAAAAGTCCTGAGCCACTCGAAGCACAGCGCTGGGTGAAGGGCTCTAGTGTGTCAGCACCAAGATAAGGATTGACCGTTAGTGCATCGCCGCCCCATGGGCTGTATTGCGTCGTGCCTGGAGATCCAGATCCTAAGTAAGCATTCGCATAGGCAGCGGCCGTTGTACCGATATCACCCCGCTTGGCATCCATGATCACCAACAAACCTCGCTGGCTTGCGTAACGCACCGTCTTGTGCAGCGCCACCATCCCAAGGGGCCCGAGTTCCTCAAAGAATGCCGCTTGGGGTTTAACCACCGGAACCAAATCGCACACCGCATCGATGACCTCGAAACAAAATGCCTGTACAGCTTCGACGATCGATTCGAGATCGGCATTCGATCCAGGCCTTAGCCCCTCGGGGAGTGAGTTTGCACGAGGGTCGATTCCGACGCAAACGGGATTCTTCTTCCGAGTAACAGCCTCAGCAAGTCGTTGTCCAAATGGGGTCATATCAAGTTTTCTTAGGCGGTAGGAATTCCAAGAGACGCTTGGGCACCTGGGCTTTCAAGTGCTTGGGCAACTCTGGCTCACTTTGGGCAGCATCGGTGTTCTTTTCTTTTTCTTTTTCGGAAACGTCCTCAGCATAAGGGGCCTCGTCGCTCAAGACTAGGACCAATCTCACGGGCGTGAAACGCTTTGGGATCTTGTCGGTGTAGGCTTCAAAAACCAGTCCGGAATTGGCCGCATCGCTTTTGACAGATACATCCATCGTGGATGTCATGAAGTTGGCTACGCTTAAAAGTTCACCACCGTCACCCATGTAAGTTTCCTTGCCAGTTTCGGGATCTTTATAAATTTTGCTTCCAGCAAATACCCAATCCCAGAGCATCGGCTTTTTCGTTCCTGTTTGACGTATCCAGTGTTGGGCCAAGGTCGCTTGAGTCTCCCCTTTCTCATTGTGCCACAGGGCATAAACTCGAATGGTTGTACCGCTGGCAGGTGTGAATCTAGGTTCAAACGCAACGGGCTTTCCTGGATTTGCCCCCACCGCAAGAAGCGATGCATGCACAAAACGGGACTTGGCAAACACCGCTACGACCGACTCGTGCTCCTTGGTTCCGATGGGGCAAGCGAACATTTCTAACGGAGCGGTTCTTTGGCAAATGTAACCATCGACAATGACAGCTTGCTCATCGCGATGGATCCAGACCCTCCCATCATCGACCATCTTTTTACAGGAAGGTGGATCCGAAAAACTTTTTTCAATCCTTTTTAGAATCTCGGACTGCTCGACCCAAGCCTCATCTTGGCCCAGCAGCTTCTGTGCGCTATTTCCGCCCAATACTGCATAAAACAAGAGTGCAAAAATTGTTAGGAAACGAAACTGCAGAAAATCGCTGTATAAGGAAACCTTGTGCTTTTCTGCGGTCGTATCGATTCCTGTCATTTCAAGACCACTTATTTTGAAGTGCCGTGGGTACTTGGAGACCCAAGTTGGGGGGCGGTTCGATTCCAAGAATCATCCAAAATGATTCTTGCATCTAGAATTTCTGCAACAACAATTGGGCCTTGTCGTAGCCCGATATCGTATCACGTTTTTACTCATTGGACGAGATCCTATGGACTGGGTAAAGCCCAAGCATCGAGCAGGTCGCTCGAAAGAAGCCTCCGCTGGCGAAGCCGATAACCAAACGGCCATTCAGTGGTTAGAGAAACTTTGCGTGGACAATGTTGCTTTATTGCAAAGCTCATTGCCAGTGGAGCCAAAAAAGGGCAAACAAAAACCCTTGGACTTCCCAATCCACCAGTATCTCCAAGCCATGCTTTGGGGCATCGGAAAATGGGATGTCGCCAAACCTGCTCATCGGGAGTTTCTCCACGACCTGGTCGATGCCTTTGGTGCTGAACCTTTCGGCTATAGCCTTTCGAAATCGTCTCGCAAGGGAAAGCAGGGCAGACAAGCATTGGTCGTTCCAGAGGAGATCCGCGCTCAGCAAGTCGCCCAAGCATCTAAGATCGGCAAGTGGATCACTCAGCAGCTTCCCAAATCCAGTTACGATCCTTACGTCGCCCTGACGGCAACAGGCTGGCTCTACGCCCTTCCTGAAGTGGGCCGCGATGTCCCCCCTGCCCTGTGGCTCGAAGTTCTCCAATCGACCTTGACTCAAGTCGATCGGGCCTGGGAGCAAGGCCCCAGCGATGGCCTTTTCCCATGGGTGATCTGGGCATGCGAAGTGCCACTGGCTCTAGCCAAACAGATGTCTCACTTAGGTGGAAAGGATCGCATCGTCAGCGAAACACTCAATCGCTTGGCTTTACTGATCGAGCAAACGGCAGAGGACCCACAGGCCTTGCTGAGCTTTGGAGCACAGGATCTTCGCGCCTTTGTCGCTTCGCTCATCCGCAGCCGCTGGGCAGCCGACAGCGTCGGTGCTCGCAAATGGTATCCACCCCAACGCCGTGCTCTGGCCAAACTCCAATCGATCCTCTTGCACCTGACCGACGCGACCGGCCACGCGATGCTCGATCAGACGGAGAACTCTCGCCATGACGCGGAATTTTGGACATCGCTGATGAAGCTCTGCAAGGATCACAAAAAAGTGCAGCTTGCTGCCGCCGTCGCGTTGCCCGACCAAGTCGGCAAGCTCTCGGGCTTCAAACCTGCGAAACTTCGCAAGAATAAAACCAACGACGCGAGACTCCCTAAACCCAGCCACTATTGGGAAAAGAGTCATATTGTCTCGATGCGCCGCAACTGGCGCAGAAACGACTGCCAACTTGCCCTGGACTTCTCCGGCGATTCGATCTGGTTGGACCTGTGCGATGAGTCCGGCAAAAGAATCTTCTCCGGAGATTGGGATATCGCCTTGGAATATAGGGGCAAACCCATCCATATCGATGTGGCTTGGAATGAAGTCTGCTGGTTCTCCGACGACGATGTCGACTACCTCGAACTCGAATGCGACCTAGAAGGTACTTGCACGATCTACCGCCAAGTCATGCTCATGAGACAAGAAGGGATGATCTACATGGCCGATTCGGTCATGGGCAATCCCCAAGACACCAAGGCCGATTGGAAGTCGACTTCGACCTGGACCCTCGATCCGACGGTGAGCTTTGAGCCTCAGGCAAAAAGCAACGAGGGCCGTATCCAGAGACACTCCCACGACGAGCAATCCAACCAAGACACCAGCGATCCGGTCGCTTTGCTTTTGCCTCTGAATTTGCCCGAGTGGCGAAGAGGGACCACCCAAGGTAGCTTGCAAGGATCCCCAGGCAAAGTGATTCTTGAAAGCCGCACGACCCGCCCTCGACTCCTGAGTTCCCTTCTGGTGGCCGTCGGTTCCAAGAGTCGTAATCCGAAATACACTTGGCGGCCTTTGACCGTCGCCCATAACCTTCACAAAGTTTCGGACGATGTAGCCCAAGGCTGCCGCGTTCAAATCGGCGATGACCAATGGGTCTTTTATCGGTCGCTGGCACCCTGTACGCGCCGGACTCTTATGGGCCTGCACCTGAGCATGGAATTCTATGCTGGCAGATTCCTCAAGGACGATGGGACTTACGAACCTTTGGTCGAAGTCAGCCCGGAATAATGTGCGGAAGACTAACTCTCCACACACCGGTGCTCGACTGGCTTTTGGAATTCTTCCCTGCTTATGCCAACCTTTGGCCTGCAAGCATCGGAGCGATCATCAAGACGCATCCGGGGATATGCCAGGCTCGCTACAACATCGCACCTACGCAACCGGTGTTGGTCATAAGGCAGTTTGCCGCCGATACCCAGCCGCAACTCGAAGCCATGCGTTGGGGACTGGTCCCACCTTGGGCCGACTCCCTGAAAATCGCTTACAGCATGATCAATGCCCGATGCGAAACGCTCGAAGAAAAACCCACTTACAGACCACTGCTGGATCAAGGTCGCTGCGTGCTGCTTGCCGATGGTTACTACGAGTGGAAACAAATGCTCGGCCCTGAAGCTTCCGCCAAAGAGCAAGCCGCCAGCAAGCAAACGTATTGGATCCATCGGCCCGAGTCCAAACCCTTGGCCTTGGCATGCCTTTGGACATCCAATCACAAAGATCTCGACGGCAATCGAGCCCAAGAGCCTTTGCTATCGACAACCATTATCACCACCGATGCCGGAGCAGATACACGCTCCGTGCACGATCGTATGCCAGTGGTGCTCCAAGACGAAACGGCCGTCGCACGTTGGTTATCGAGTCAAGCCCACTGGCAAAGCATCAAAGATCTCGTCGGTCCCGCAGGCGCCGGAACATTGCAACCGACTCGAGTGTCGAGCAAAGCCAACTCGGTGCGCAACCAAGGCCCCGAGCTGATCGCTCCGGAACTCTATACTCCCGATCTATTCTAGCCTCAGCCGGTTTTTTATCACCGACGAACTGAAATGCTATTTTGGCAGAGTCTTTAGTTCTCGCCGACATCTTGGCTACGAATTTGAGCAAAGACTTCCAGCACCTCGCGCAAGTCCTCGGAGATCTCGATCTGATCCTCATTGAAGTCTTCGATCCATACCAGTTCGTTGGCGACGCATGCCTTGAAGGCATCGAGCAGATCTGCCAACCGAATCGTCGAGCGGTGGCTAGAAACGCTTTTAGCGATCCACTTTTGCGCTACCCCGGAGGCTTGGCCTGGAACCGTGGTGGGCCTGGAGATGGTGAATGAATCCGAACCAACCGGATCGTTCGAAGGAACACAAACGAGGATCGAATCGATGGGAAGAGTCGAAGCAGCAGGAGAATTCATGGGGACAATCGTTTCTAGAGCTATCAAACAAAAGACGTTCAATCAAATGCACACAAGGCCCGACCCGATTTGTCCCCCATCGAGCCTTTTCCGCCCTGAAAACATCGTCCTAAATAGGCGTTCGCTTGAGCCAAAAATGCCCCGACAAGCAGATTCGCTAGCCCGCTTGGCAAACCAGGTAAAATAGGGTCTCGGGAGAATCCCGGCCCGCTCGGTGGCTCGATGCTTGACAACTACCCCCCTCTGCCCTAGATTCCCAAGTTCCCCCACTTGGCGATTGCGGTTCTTGTGGCGGATGATGTACTCGTTTTTGATCCAGGATGGTTTATCATCCTACCCCGACAGGCATTGATTGCCCCCACAATGACTCCTACCAATCGTCTATGAAAGATCTACCCGCGATCGCCCGGTATATGCGGCTCCCGGAGGAGTTGCTGCGGTTCCCTGTCGAACTGTTAAACCAAGGTTACGAGCCAAACTATCTGGCTACCTATCGGCCAGATGAACTCGGTGGTCTCGATAGCAAGACCCTCTCGCGCCTCAAACGCTCAGTCGTTTACGAATCGACTCTCTCCAACCACAAAGAACAAATCGCTCAGACCCTTCAAAAAGATGGACACTGGAGCGAGGCAGTCTCACAAGTCATCAACCAGTGCACCTCGATCTCTCAGGTCGACGCGATCGCTAAGAACCTTCGCGGGAAAAAAACAGCCAAGGCCTTCGCCGAAGCCGATCCGAACATCGAGAAAGTCGGACAGGCGATCCTGCTATGCCGCGGTGAAAACATCCAAGACCTACCCGGTTGGATTCAAAACCAAACGGGACTCAGCCCCGAAGAGACCCAGGTTCTGATCCCTAAAGTCAAACGATGGCTGCAACTCTTGCTCAGCGAAGACGCACAGCTCGTACTGACCCTTCAGCGAGCATTGCTCAAAAACGCTGTCGTCTCGGTAAAAATCCTGCCAGAACCCAGCAAAGATACCGAGAAAGATTCTGACAAAGACTCTGAAAAAGATTCTGAGAACACCGAGTCTGCACAGATCACCGGAGCAACCCCAAAGGAGAATGCTCAATCGCAGAATGAACCGGCTGAGAATGCTGAGCTCATAAGCCCAGAATCAAACACAGAATCAAACACAGAACAAAGCCCGGGCCAAGCCGTTCCTTCCGATCCGAAGTCCGAGCTGCCTACCACGGACCAAAGCGCAAGCCCCGAGGTTCCCGCTCCAGAGGAAGCCAAGGAGCCTTCGATCGCATCGTTCCAAAGCGATCGCAAAAAACCCAAGCAGATAAAAACCAAGAGCCTCAGCGATAAACAGCTTTCGCCTCGTCAACGACGTCGAAGATGGCTTCGCGGGATCCTCGAATCCTACGGACGGCTCCGAAAACCGCTGCACGATCTGACTCCATTTCAGGTCCTGATGCTCTCGCGAGGTCTGCGGTCTCAAATCATCCAGCTCAACTACCAGATCGATACAAAACCACTCGTGCAGCTATGCCGAGATTCCTTGTGCCCTGGTCGCCATCCTATGCATCCGCTGCTGATGGAAGTCGCTGATACGGGCCTCAAGGAATTCCTGCTGCCCAGGCTCCAACAAGACGTCTTAGGAATCCTTGAAGAGGATGCCAATCAAGCCCTCATCGAATCGGCTGTCGACCACCTCGAAGCCGTCATGCTCCAACGACCGGTTCGCGGACACAGGATCTTGCTGATCGATGCCGTCGGACAAAAGACCGCCGCTGTGGCAATCGTCGATGCACAAGGCGAATTGCTCATGACCGGGGATATTGTCTGCAACTCCTCCAAACCTGACGTGGTTTCCCAAAACGTTGCTCAACTCGGTCAATGGGTTCACCAACACCAAGTCACCTTGGTTGCTCTGACCAACGGCCATGCACGCAGGTACTTGATCCATTCGGTCGCCGAGCTGATGAAGCAATCGGCTGAAGGTAGTCTCTACTGGACCTTCGCAGACCGCCAAGGTGGCGATGCCTTCTGCACCTCAAGAAACTCACTGGTCGAACTCCCGAAAATCTCTCGAAGGCACCGATCCGCCGTCTGGCTAGCTTGGAAACTCCAAGACCCGTTGCGACAGATCCTCAAAATCGAGCCGGCTCGTTTGCGACTTGGGTCGTATCAACGCGAGTTGCCTCAAGGAGAACTCGAGTCGGCTCTTCAAGAAGCCATCTCGGCAGCGATCACCAAAGCCGGTGTCGATATGTACCACGCCGATGTCGAGGTTCTCAAACGGATCCCAGGCATGGACGATGCCACCGCCAAACGGCTCGTCGAAGAACGCCCCAAAGGATCGATCACCAACCGCGAATCGCTATCGAAGTTCTTGAAAGAATCCCTTTCTGAAAACAAGGCCCGTCAAGCGATCGGTTTCCTGAGAGTTTATCAAAGCGAAAATTCGCTAGACGGAACCATCGTCCATCCTGAAGACTACCGACTAGCCGAACGATTGGTGGCTCACGCCCAACTCCCAGCACCGGCTCCGGGCCCCGAAGGTTGGGAAAAACCCGATTACGAAAAAATTGCCCAAGCCGTCGCGGCGGCCCAAAGCATGGCTCTGGACTCTACAAGCTCCGAAAGCGTCGAAGCCTTCGGATTCGAAGATCACAGCGACGAAATTAACCCCAACTTCGGTGTTGAAGTCGCCCAGACTGATCCGACTGATCCGACAGATCCGACAGATCCGACTGATCCGACTGATCCGACCGATCCGACCGATCCGACCGATCCGACCGATCCGACAGATCAGACAGATCAGACAGATCAGACTGCGCCTGCTCGCAGCTCTGTGAGCATGCCTGCGATTCCAGAAGGCCCTATGGAACGGCCCGCATTGGCAATCGACGCCGATAAACTTGCACGAAGCTGGCAAGTCGGTCGCTCCAAACTTCTCTCGGTATCCCGAGCCTTGCAGTTCCCGTTTGCCGATGGTCGCGATTTCCAATATCCAGTTCCTCTTCGAAGCTATGTTCCTTCGATGGATCGGCTCGAACCAGGCACAATGCTTTCGGCCCTGGTCATCGGCATCGCCAACTTCGGCGTATTCGTTGAACTTGGACCGGATTGCACCGGTCTTGTGCACGTAAGCCAACTTGGCCACTCCTTTGTCGAAGATGCTCATCAGTTCGTCCAAGTAGGAGATGTTGTTCCCGTATGGGTCCTTCATACCGATGACTCGAAGAAACGTGTAGCGCTTTCGATGAGAGTTCCAGGCTCGCAACCACAAGAGTCTTCCGGCAACACCAACACGGATCGATCTGCGACAGACAATAGAAATCGCCAAGAGCGAACTGAGCGGCAAGATCGACGTGGATCAAACCGTCCCAATAGCAACAATCCCGCCTCGCAACCCCGTGGACCGCGCTCGGGCAACCGTCCTGAGGACCGACGCTCTGGTTCCTCGGGTGACTCAAGAGGCCCCAGGAGTCGGCAGGACTCCGGTCGCAGATCGCCGTCCAGCAGAGATGCTTCCGAGAACAACGAGTCTCGATCGCAAAGGCCAGTGAAGATTTCTCGGCCCGTGCCTGAAAAGCCGATCACCGAAGCGATGCAACAAGGCAAGGAGCCACTGAGATCCTTCGGCGATCTGATGCAGTTTCTTAAGAAATCCCCTCCTACTGCCGAGGTTCCACCGACGCCCCCTGCCCCCAGCGATGCACCTAGTCCTCAGGTTCCAACGAGCGACCCTGCCGTCGAGAGCAGCCCTGATCGAGCCGATACACCAGCCCCCGGGGATGATGATGTCGGAGTTTGAGGAGAGGCTTAAGAAAGCCGTCGCGCGTGGGGCTAGCAAAGCCGAGTCGTTGCAGTCCGAAGAACAGCGCAAGCGCCAAGAAGTCGAAGAATACAAAAGACTTCATGCCAAATACCGCTTGGATCTGACCGAACGGATCGAAACAGTCGTCAAGAAGATGATCGATATGTTCCCAGGCTTCCGATACCAATCGGTCTTCGGTGAGTCCGGCTGGGGAAGCGCTTGCACCCGCGATGATCTTGTGATCGAGCGGGGCGTTCGATCGAACAAATACTCGCGATTTGAAATGGTCGTTCGTCCGATCAACGAGTTCTATGTTCTGGATCTGCAGGCTAAAGGTACTATCGCCGACCGAGAACTCCTGACCCGAGCCTTCTATCTGCCGCTAGGCCAAGTCGATATCGAGCGATTCTATAAGTCCGTCGACGACTGGGCGATCGCTTATGCTGAGCTCTATGCCACCAAGCGTGGCTAGATTCGCATGCAGGTGATCAAAGCCCTGTCGAATGCTGATAATAGGGCGAAATCATCCAATAAGCGATCACGCCGGTAACTGAGACGTACAACCAAATTGGATAAGCCCGCTTAGCGATGCGTCGGTGAAGATCAAACCGTCCGAGCATTGCGTACCAGAGGGCTCGTAACACCAGCGGCAAGACCACCAGCGACAAAAGAATGTGGGACAAGAGCACAAAATAATAAACCCCACGGATCGCTCCTTGGCCTCCAAATTTGGTCGATGGATTCGTCAGGTGGTAAAGGACGTAACAGACCAAGAAACCTGCACCGAGTCCAAAGGCCGTCAGCATCGCACTTCGATGCACAGAGACATTTCCTGAGCGGATCGCAAGCCAGCCGATCACGAGCACTCCACTGGTTACGACATTGATCGCACCGATCAAATGCGGTAATTGCTTTGTCCAACTCCCAAGATCGATCTTCGTCGGGATTCCTAAAAGCAGAGCTACGACCAAGGGGATTGCGATCGAAAGGATATTGGCAACGAGCATCGCTTTGCGATCGGAAGTTGTGTCGGAGGTTGTGTTTGTCATGAATTCTCTTGAGGTTGGTCTACAAAAAGGTCTTAAGCACGCAGGGGTACCGGATATTATTCCGGGATTGGCAATCCCCAACAGCCTGAAACTTACCAGCAATTCGATTTTAGGACCGAGATAGGACTTGGCCGACGCTCTGCTGGTTGACCGGATGGATGATTCCCACCTCGGTGATGATTGCGGTGATAAGTTCCGAGGGGGTAACATCGAAAGCCGGGTTGTAGACTTGGACATCCACAGGTGCGGTTCGTTTTCCGAACGCGGAGGTGATCTCCTCTGATTTCCGTTGCTCGATGGGAATGTCTGCTCCATCGACAATCGATAAATCGAAGGTGCTCGAAGGTGCCGCAACGAAGAATGGAATTTGATGATGCCGTGCCAATACAGCCAGACCATAGGTCCCGATCTTATTGGCCGTATCGCCTCGGGCTGTGATCCGATCGGCCCCGACGATCACATACTGGACACGACCTTCACGCATGACTTGGGCCGCCATGGAGTCGCAGATCAAG
>JAJTFC010000133.1 GCA_021298315.1 Planctomycetaceae bacterium | reverse complement strand
TCTCTTTCTGAATATCTGGACGCCAGCGAATGCGACCGCGGATTCGAAGCTTCCTGTCTTGTTCTGGATTCACGGCGGTGCGTTCATTCAAGGGTCGGGTGGACAGCCGCGATACGATGGATCAGAGTTGGCCAAGCGTGGCGCGATCGTGATCTCGATCAACTATCGGCTCGGTCCGCTCGGTCTGTTTGCTCATCCGTCGTTGACGGCCGAGAGTAAACCCGAAGAACCGCTCGGCAACTACTGTCTGCTCGATATGATCGCCGCTCTACGTTGGGCACGACACAACATTGCAGCATTCGGTGGCGACCCAAGTAATATTACGATTTCCGGCTCCTCTGCCGGCGGCACCAGTTGCCTGTTTTTGATGGGTATCCCCGAGGCTCACGGACTGTTCCACAAAGCGATCATTCATAGCAGCGGCGGGATTAAGAACATTCAAACACTGGCTGAGGCCGAGGCAGCTGGCGTCCGTTTGGCGGAAAAGATCGGACTCAGTCCGCGGGCCACGAGCGCCGAGTTGCGGCGGGCGGCGGCGGGCGACTTGGCAGTGAACGTGGGGCTAATTCGCGAGTTGAACTTGCCAGTCAAGCCGATCATCGATGGGCGACATGTGAAAGCGGTCCCAGCCGAGCTGTTTGCTCAAGGTCAGCAAGCCAAGGTCCCGGTATTGATCGGAGCGGCCAATGGCGAGTCGGGTGCGCGGCAACTCAGCGATGACGTTGCTACGGGCGGGGCGTTTGGTTTTCAGCGGGAACTGGCGGACCAGATGGTGCGGGCGGGACAGCAGGTTTGGATGTTTCAATTGACATACGTTCCACCGCAGTCACGCGATACTCGGTTTGCCGCCAAGCACGGCGAGTCGGTTGCCTATGCGTTCGGAACGATCGGCCAATCGCTGGCGGCACAGTATGGATTTCGAAATGAACAGGTGGCCGCGAACGCAGCGCGGATGCGGCGGGGTGGGGGAGGAGCTGGTGCGATGGCGGGTGCTGGCCGAGAGGATGAGTCGCAACCTGTGGAGGATTCCGAGCAAGGTCGATCAATCAGCGCGGCGATGCTCGAGTACTGGCTTGCATTCATGCGCGATGGTCAACCGAGTGGCAAGAAGCTTCCGGCTTGGCCAGCCTACATGAGCAACGCACCTAAGACGATGGTCTTTGGCAATAATGGGATTGGTGTGAAGTGAATCGGAAAGGAGACGGAGTGGCGATTCGCGAATGGCCTCCGTCCCCTTTGAGGTACCTATGGAGTGTTTATGTTCAATCGACTTGGGTTTTTTGTGCTGGCAATCTGGTTGGTGCAGGCTGTGATTGCTCCCAAGCAGATTAAATCGCAAGAGGTTTCGCTCTCGGTCGAAGTGGCGGATGATCTCGCGATTAAAGATCCGGTTCGCAAGAAGGAGTTGCCTTTCAAGGTTTACTATCCCAAAACTGGCGGGCCTTACCCGGTGATTGTTTTCTCGCATGGGTTCGGCGGCAACAAGGATGGGTTTGGTCCTGTCGGTAAGCACTGGGCGAGTCAGGGCTATGTGGTGATCCATCCGTCGCATGAAGATGGACTCGGTCGACAGGGGAGCGATGGGCGAAATGCTGGCTCTGATGCTGCTGGGATTCGAGGTCGACTGGGAGGCTTGAGGAGCGGAATCAGCGACACAGGAAATATCAGTGGCCGTGTTGCGGATTTGGTTCTGGTTTTGGACAAGCTTGAAGACTTGCCGAGTTTGGCTCCCGGGCTGAAGGGAAAGATCGACAACAAGAGGATCGGAGTTGCCGGGCATTCATTTGGCGCTTACACGGCGATGTTGATGGGTGGCGTGACGACTGACTTTGGCAAGGAAAAGGGCAAGAGCTTTCTGGATAAACGCGTGAAATGCATTCTGCCGATTTCTGCGCAGGGGACTGGTCAGCAAGGTTTGACTGAGCAGAGTTGGGAAGCGTTGCGATTGCCGATGATGACGATTACGGGAACGGAGGACCGGGGTGTTGGAGGTCAGAGCGTCGAGTGGAGGAAAGAGCCTTACAAATATAGTCCAGTTGGAGATAAGTATCTCATCGTGATCGAGGGGGCCAATCACATGTCCTATGGTGGTGCCCTGCGGATTCGAGGCGGCGGCGTCGCGGAAATCGTCAATTTTTGCACGACCAAGTACTGGGATGCCTATCTGAAGAATTCGCAGGAGGCAAAAGAGTATTTACAGTCAGGCAAACTCTTAAAAGACTTTGCCGATAAGTGCACGTTGGATAAGAAGTAAAGAGTTTGATTTGCGCAGTAAAGTCATCCTTTCAGGCGAGTTTCGAGAGGCGGAAATGACGTTCCAGAGTTCGATGAAATCAGACTCATCGTTTTTGTGTCGCGATTGTAGTCGCCATCTTGTCCGGGGGCAAAACTTGTTTTTTCGGCTTGTTGTCATCGGCTGCGCGAGCCTCGGCTTTATTGCTTTCGTTTTTGAAAGGTCGTCGCTGTATGTCCTACAAGCTCGGCAACAAGATCCCGAAGCTGAATTTAAAAAGCTAGATGCAAACGGCGATAACAGTATCTCCGCTGATGAATTCAAGGCGTTCCGGCCGAGTCGGATGATGCCTGATTTGTTCAAGCGACTCGACCGCGACGGTGATGGTTCGCTGTCGTTGGTGGAATTTCAAGTAGTTGCGACAATGGGTTCGAAGGCTCGCAATGCAGGCAAGTCGGTGGAGAGCGAGAGGCTTTTGGCACTGAGTGAGCCAGCAATCGCCAAAGGGACGACAACCGAGCTTGAGCGATACCGAGCCGCATCAGAGTACTCAGCGCGGCATGCCGGTTTGTGCTTGCTGATCATGAAAGATGGTGAGATTGTTTTCGAGCAACACGTCGAAGGCTCCAGCCCCGAGAAAGCTTACCAGTTAGCGTCTGGTACAAAGAGCTTCTGGGGGCCAATTGCCCAAGTGGCGATCTCGGAGGGATTGTTCACGCTGGACGAGGTCGTCTCGGAGACATTGACCGAATGGAAGGGCGACCCGCGGAAGTTAAAAATCACGGTTCGCGATCTGCTTTCGTTCTCCAGCGGACTGGAGGCTCCTCGGCGACTCTGGGCTGAGAAGAAGAAGGACTTGTACAAGCTGGTTCTCGAATTGCCCGCAACTGCCGAACCGGGTGCAGAGTTCGCTTACAGCGAGGTTCACCTCTACGCGTTCGGCGAATTCTTCAAACGCAAGCTGGCGGCTAAGTCGAATGCTTCGGCCAAGGGCGGAGAGCGACCTTGGGACTACCTTAATCGCAAAATTCTGACTCCGATTGGGTTGACCAATTTGAGATGGGTCAAAGACGGTTCGGGCGACCCGGCGATGGGGGATGGAGCCGTACTGACCGCGCGTCAGTGGGCAATCTACGGCGAGTTCCTTCGTCTCGGGGGAGAATGGAAAGGAAAACAACTCGTGCCGAGCGAGCGATTGGCGGAATGTTTTTCAAGTTCTCGAGCGAATCCTGCTTACGGTTTGACGTTTTGGTTGAATAAAGCGTCCGACAAACCTAACGCCGGAGTTGCCGATGCGGCGGGTGCGGGCCGGATGCGTTCATCGGATCAAGTTAGTGCACGTGGTATCGTACCTGGTAAGTTGCCTGATCTGGTGATGGCGGCGGGAGCAGGCCAGCAGAGGTTGCTTTTCAGTTCAGCCGAAAAGCTGGTCATCGTCCGGTTCGCCAACGCAGATATGCCGCGGCTAGTGATGGCAGGCAAGTATGACCAGCTCGATTTGACATTCAAAGACGAGGAGTTTTTCAACAAACTCCTCGAACCGGCACGAGACGGGAAAGAAGTCGATAGGAGTCCGAGCAGGGACGAAAGATTAGTGCCGCGATGATGGACTACTGGTTGGCCTTCATGAAGGACGGCAAGCCCAGCAGCAAGCAGTTACCCGACTGGCCAGCGTATCAACCAGCGGCACCCAAAGTGATGGTATTTGGAAACGAAAGTATCGCTGCGCGATAGTTGGCTCTGATTACCGGGGCTACGAATCATCCGCAGAGACCCTCACGCGTACGAAAAAATAAAGGAAGGAAAATGATCAGCAAACGAGCAAAAAGTTTCGTAGTTTTCATGATCGCGATAGCCCTCAGCCTCAGCAACACTTTGGCGCAGGATGCCCCAGACAATTCTGAGAGTCAAAATCGGCGCGCAACCCAAGGAACGAATAGGCCGCAGCGGCAAGGCGGAGAACCTCGCAAACAGATCAATCCGCGTCAGCGTGAGGCGGTGCAGAAGTTGCGTGAACGGACAGAAAATGGTCCTGTTCCGACTGGGCTCGAACGACGGAAAATTCAAGTTGGTAAGACTGAGCGGGAGTACTTCATCAACATCCCTCAATTGTGCCAGGACAAGCCTTCGCCGGTTGTCTTTGTGCTCCATGGCGGAGCAACCAGCAGCGGAATTGCGATGCATCTGAAAACCGATTTTACCAAACTCGGGGCCAGTGCCGGTTACGTCACGGTATATCCCAGTGGCATCAACGGATGGAACATCGGTAGCCATGATATGTATTCGGTACAGCGACGGACCAGCAATGCCGATGATGTCGGCTTTTTTCGCATGATGTTCGATGAACTGATTGAGAAAAAAATTGCAGATCCCGCCCGGATTTATTTGGTCGGTGGAAGCAATGGCGGGGTGATGACCCAGTATCTCGTTTGCAATCTTGCAGATCGCATCGCGGCCGCCGGGGTCATGGTGTCTACGTTGCCAAGAGCGGCCGAGACCAAGTGGCCCAAACCTACCAAGCCAATGCCGATGATCGTGCTGCTGGGTACCGAGGATCCAATGAAACCTTGGGGCGGGAATCGAGACCAGATGAGTGCCGAGGAGACGATCGCTTATTGGCGCAAGCATAACAAGTGCAACAAAGCGGGGGAGAAATGGGCACTGCCGGACAAGGATCCCAGGGATGGGTGCCGGATTATTGTTCAGCGTTGGGAGGGAGCAGCCCCTGTGGTTTTCTACACGATGCAGGGGCATGGGCATGGTTGGCCGATGCAGCGGCGTCGAGCCAATGAAGATGTGGGTAAAGGGACCAACGACATTTCTGCACCGGAAGAATTCTGGGGATTCTTTGAAAAGCTGCGATCGTCGAGGAGCGATCCATAAGTTAGCTTCATTCGGATAAACCTACAGCGAGCCAAAACCGAAATAATGGGCAACGTTGCGAGCCCAAGAAACCGCCTCCATCGAGTCGGTCACCGCAACGTGACCATAGAGCTCGAGACCCGCTGGCTCACCCCAGCGGGTCTTTGCGTTTCTACCCAATAAATTCAAAGGGATCGCGAGCTAGCCAACTTCTCACGCGGCCAAACCTCGGGACGCGCTTGGTGAGCATAACGCACCCAAAAGGCTCAATTTGGCGTAAAAGGCTCTAAATCGCGGGACTCACCCCCAAGTGAGTCACACGACGTAAGTCCAATGAATACATGGCTTTTCGCGATTTTGCCGCCAATCGAAGTTTTAGCGAAAATGGCCTATGGCAGTGGTATGAAAAACAATGGCTAGCGCGTCACGCGGGGGGGAGTAGGGTACGTGCAGCGGTCGGGGTCGCCATCCCAACAACCGCCAATAGTATCAATCACATCCATTACCCAACTCGCGCCGACCATCAAGCCGACCGCGGAACGTACCCTTGCGTTGTCAGCGTGATCCATAGCTCCATGGTACGTTGCGCGGTCCTCGGTCACCGTGGCGGTTTGAGAAGTAAGGGGCATTGGATAGTGCGATCACGGTTCAGGCCATGAAGACCAGGACCGCTTCATGTACCCTGCGTAACTAGGATGTTTTGCGAAATGCGGACAAGCTAAACGCTTATCCTGCGTAGTTCCCTAGAATCCAGCCAAAAACATTGAACTTGGGGGTTGTTTCACTACGAAGGAGCTAGTACTATTACTTTCGTACAAGCAGTACGCACAGTTGATGGTTTTTTCACACCTCTTGTTTTAAAGGGTTTCGCGATGCGAAACAGTTGATCCTTGCGGAAGCGGCTTTCCCGCAAAATGTTGATTGAAAGCCTCGAAAACCGAGCTCTAATGGCCGGTGATTTGTACCACAATTTTTCGATGCCAGAGGATGTCGATGCCAATGGGTCGGTAACACCGATCGATGCGCTCATCGCTATCGACCGGATCAATCGGTCCGTCGCAGGAGAATCCTTGGCTCCGTCGTCTCAGGTCGACACGGTGATGGTGGATGTCAACGCCGACGAGTCGATCAGTCCGCTCGATGCATTGGCTGTGATCGATATCCTCAATTCCCGTAGCGCGAATGGGCAAAGCGGTTCGCTAGCCAGCCGCGTCCAACCCGATCTTCGAATGGCAAGAATCCAAAGGGCTGTCGAAGATAACACCTTGCCACCCGGATGGACGATCGACCAAGCACAAGCGATCCTTGAGACTCTTCGCGTGGGCGGTCGTCCCGAGCTGGGTGACAGCGTCGTGAATGGTTCGCTTCGCTGGATGCGTGACGTAATTAGCCTGCCCTACGACGATGGCCAATCTTCGAAGGATGACGCCCGACAAGTTGAATCGTTAATCGCTGCGGTTTCTGAACGCCTCGCAGCATTCAACGTCTCGTCCGAGGTCATCTCGGATATCTCCGTCTTTATTCGAGATGGATCCTCGACGGGTTCTCCTGTTGATCAATCGCAAGTGCGTGAACGATTGGCCGAGCTTGGTGTTGACGTCGATACCATCATGCCTCAGCCAAAAAGCGATATCGATCTGGTTGAGCCTCAAGATCCGGTAGTCGAACAAATCCTGGTCACTGCTCCGATTCTTGAATCGATCGTTGAAAGGTTGAACTATGCCGGTGCAGCGCGCGAAATCATAGACACCATTAGCAAGGAGTGCTCAGATGCGATCGACGCGGGGGCGCCGCTTGGGTTCGAACAAGTCCAAACGCGACTAGGTCAACTCGGTTTCTCATGGGAAACCTTCAGCTACATTGTTCCCGAGGTGCTTCCTCCGGCCATGGATCAAGAGCCTGGGCAACCACCTCGGCAAGACCCTCGCGATGATCGCAACGATCGTCCTGAACCTCCAATCGTGACGGCTGTCATGGTCACTAGACCTGTCGCCGACTCGCTATTGCCAAGGCTCGCCGAGTCGGGGGTGTCCGAGAAAATCCTCGCTATACTTAGCAGGGAAATCTACGATGCAATCGCAATCGATAGGCCCTTGAGCATGCTCCAAGTAAGACTGCGACTAGTCGAACTCGGTGGCTGATCCCTCTGGCTGTACGGTTTCCAGCAAGATAGTTTTCACGGTGGTCACCAAATTGCCAAATGGCTATTGCTCATTGGCTCGGGTGATCACCGTGATTGGCCAGGAGCAATTCTGATACGGATAGACTATCAAGTCTTTTCGCCCAAGCGAGTCTTATTCACACCTTTATATCGACCCACAGATCCGCTTATGACTGAGCCTGTTTTACCTACCGATTCGGAACTTGAAATCCTAAAAGTGCTTTGGGATAAGCAGCCGTGTTCGGTGCGGGATGTTCACGATGCAATTGTTCGGGACGGTCGTCCCCTGGCTTATACAACCGTCTTGAAGCTCATGCAGATCATGACAGAAAAGCAGCTCGTCACACGCGACAGCAGCAACCGAGCACATGTCTACACCGCAGCAATTCCACGCCCCCAAACACAGAAGCAGCTCGTCGATGACCTGTTGAAAAGGGCTTTTTCAGGCTCTGCAGCCGAGCTGATTTTGCATGCCCTATCGGGCCGTAAATCGACACAAAAAGAATTGGCGGAAATTCGCCTTACGCTCGAAAAATTTGAGAAGTTAACAGATTCGAAATCGAACAAGTCCTCAGGTTGATGATCTAGCTCATCCATTGGGGTTGATCAGGCAAAGGTGTTCTTTATGAACGGCGAAGTCATTGCTCTCCTATGGGGTCGTCTGCTTAACGATTACGCCCCACGCATCGGGTGGGCTTGCTACCACTCCTTATGGCAAGGATTGGTTATCGCAGGATTGCTAAGACTCGCACTCTACGCGATCTCACGCTTTTCTCAATACTACAGCAAACTCCGATATTCGATATCGTTGCTGGCGCTTCTAGCGATTCCAATCCTTGGATTGGGAACATTTCTTAGTAGGGATTCCGGAGTTCCACGAGTCGTACTTTCTGACGACACCTCAGGTATATCGATCGATGGCTTCCTAAGTACTGTTGCGTTGCATAAAAATTTACCGATTCTTTATGATTTGCGATCATGGATGGAACGGTTCATTCCTGCCATCGGAATCTTGTGGACAGTTGGCTTCTCAATTGCCGTTGTTCGATTGGTTCGGGGATGGTTTTTTGCTCATCGATTGGTTCGCCAAGCTAAGTCTTTCGACGACCCATTATGGCAAGGCCATGTGGAGCGGTTGTCTGATGCGATGGTAATCCGAAGGTCCGTTCGGTTGCTGAAGTCGGAATCAATCAACACTCCATCGGTCGTTGGGTGGTTCTCTCCAGTGATTCTTTGGCCGACATCAGCCATTACAGGGATTTCTGTTCAAGGAATCAGTGCGATCATCGCACATGAACTAGCGCATATCAGACGCTCTGACTTCATCCTAAATGTTCTTCAGTGCGTCATCGATGCGGTTTACTTCTATCATCCAGCAACTTGGTGGATTTCTCGGCAAGTTCGACTCGAACGAGAGCACTGTGCTGACGAACTCGCTGTTCAAATGCTCGAAAGCAGTTCGTTAGGCACGAGGTTAGGTTATGGCCAAACTCTACTTGACCTAGAGGAATATCGTCCGGCGCAAGTTTTTACCATTCGGGCGACAGGAGGCTTTTTACTACCTAGGATTCGCCGGATCACGGGTAACAAAGAGCCCGGTATTTCTTTCCCTAGATTGATTGCGAGCCTGCTGATCATAGCGACGTTCGCTGGGGTTCAAACCTCTTTAGCGCTCGCCATAAAACCGTTTAGCAAAATTTCGAGATACAATGTTTCCGCCGATTCATTGAGGACGGATCCTGCCACAACGGGTGATCCTCCAAATGCTCTAGCAGTTGTCGTTACTGAGCCGATCGCTCAAGCGATCGTAGCAAGGCTCGCAGCCCAGCGTATCGATACCGATGCTTTATGTGCAGTTCGAGATGGTATGTGGGGAGCGATTCGAGAAGGCAAGCCGTTGGTTCTCCAGCAAGTCTATGCAATACTAATGAATCACGGGTACGATCCGAATATTGTGCATGCTCCTCCCGCTCATTTGAAGTCACCAACTTCGAGCAATGAGCCCACATTGGTCACCGAACCGATGGCCAAAGCGATCGTCGATCGGTTAGCTGCCCAGCGTATCGATACCGTTGCGCTCTGTGCCGTAAGGGATGCTATGTGGGATGCAATCCGAAACCGACGACCATTGACCCTAGAGCAAGTCCATACGATTCTGGCTCAATACGGTTACAACTCATCCACCCTGCATTCACCTCCGCCACATTAGGTGCATCTTGGCCGGTGCCTTGCGCTGGCGCCGGCGTGCCCAGTCCTTGCAATTGGCCGCCAGCTCCATTATTTTGTGGCTCCCCGCATGGATTTTTACCTTAGGTGCTTGAGCACGATCACGTTGCTCCGGATTCATCTTCTTTGGCACCGCCAACGGCATTTTCGAGGCCCTCCGCGAGCATCTGAAGAATTCAAAAACCGAACCCGTGAAATACTTCCTTGTGGATTTTTCAAAAGTCAGTGGCATCGACTCCACAGGCATGTTGAGTTTCAATCGCATGATCCAATGGAGTCAGGAGCAGGGCATCACCCTCGTCTTCAGCGGCCTGGAGAAAAAGGCTGAGGAACATTTCCTTATGGAAAGCTCTGAAACTGGAGCCTCCTCCGTGCAGTTTCTCCCCAATCTCGACCGCGGACTGGAGTGGTGCGAAAACAAAATCATCTCCGGCAGCAATCCGGACCCAGGCTTAGAAAAAGACATTGCTGAACAACTCAACGACATTCTCAAGGGCGAGGGCGTCGGGAAACTGCTACCCTTCCTGCAACGCCGGGAATACCATCCCGGAGAATACCTGATGAGGGAAGGCGATGCCCCGGACTTCATCTTTTTTATCCACTCCGGGCAGGTCACCGCCCAGTTGGAGATTCCTGGCAAAACGCCGGTCCGCCTCGAGACGATGTCCAGCGGCCGCACCGTCGGTGAAATCGCGTTCTATCTCGGCACGCGCCGCACCGCCAGTGTGGTCGCCGATCTCGATTCCATTGTCTATTCCCTTTCGATTGATGATCTGAAAAACATGGAAGTCACGGAACCGGAAACCGCCACAATTTTTCATCGCATTAGCGCGCTCCTGTTGAGCGAACGCGTGATGCA
>JAJTFC010000018.1 GCA_021298315.1 Planctomycetaceae bacterium | reverse complement strand
GGACCGCTTCACGTACCCTACGGTGGGGATAACGATGCCAACAATTACCACCTTCAATGAACCAACACGCATCGCCAACGAAACCGACCGCGGAACGTACCTTTGCATTATCGGGGTGGTCCATTGTTCCAAGGTACGTTGCGCGGTCCTTGGTTCTTTGGCGGTTTTCGGGAATGTCGTTGGGGGATGGGCGATTGTGGTCCATGCAATGATTATCCGGACCGCTTCACGTACCCTACGGTCGGGATAATGTTGCCAACAATTACCACCTCCGATTAACCAACACGCATCGCCAACGAAGCCGACGGTGGAACGTACCGTGGCGTTATCGAGGCGGTTTGCGGGAATGCCGTTTGACCACCTAAATCGTTGATCAATCCAAAAACCTTTGTCTTCGATCGGGAGCTAAGCGTAATAGTCCACGGAATTTCCATCGGTTGCATTCCCATGAACCGGAGTGTCGCTTGCATGCTGAGGCGATTCTTCCTTGGACGCGTCAGCCGTCTTCGGGCGACTGAGCGTCTTGCCATTGCCATATCTTTGGCCAGTGCTTTGGGCAGATCCAACCCCCTCGATCGCGCGGTCCTCGATGAATTGATCGAGCCGCTGAAAACTTATGCGACTTTGCGATGGATCAATCGGGGTTGTCATCGATCAGCATCCGTGTTGATAATGGTGATGGTGTTATGGCGATTCGAGAAGCACCGAATCGAGCGAATCGCGTAAAGGCATCGGAGGACGGATTTGAGGGTTGCTCGTGGTGCCCCCCACTTCGATCCGCATCCAATTGGCGTTCTGATTCTGTGTGAATGGTCGAACGAGCGCTCCGACTATCCCGCGACGACCGACGTTGGCAACCAACTCCAAATCCAATTCCCGTCGCAAATTGACCGACCCTCTGCCTTGCATCGACATCAAATCGCCATCGAGCTGTAGATTCCTAATCGGGATACGATCCCCATCGATCGCGAACTCGACGTCCGCAGAATCAAATGCACCCTGATCGGGCCTAACGGCCAGCAAATTCAACATCCGTATCATTACCGGCAACTCATAGAGATTCGCGCCACGCAACCAAGCCTTACCCTCCCCAGATAACGAGTCTGGATTGCTAAGCGATCCGTCGATATCGCACTGAAAGAACAACCGACCATTGATCGATGCTTGAGTCTCGCCTAGATCAACCAACATCCCATGCACATCCGAATCGACCAACCGACACCTCAGTTGCGATCGTTGCCCATCAAGAGGATGAACGCCGCTGAGAAAGAACGTGCCGCTAAGCGCCCGAGCTTTGATGTCGTTGTCGCTGATGTCCATATTGGGAACCTCGATCTTTGGACTCGCTTTAGGCCCAAACCAACTGCTGCTCGATTGGTCCCGCCGCTCGACGAATCCTTCGCGAACTTTGGATTGAAATGAAGCCGAGACCACCGGCGCTCCACTATTCAATCCGCTCGCGGATGCGATGCGACGAGCATTGGAGTTACGGCTATGCCAATCGCTAGCATCTCTCCCTAAATAGAGTTGGTTGTTGCTCAGCGCAAATGGGCCTTCGACACCCGTGACTGCCACTCCTTGTACGGCCATCGCATCGAGAGCCAGGGAGCCATAAGCCGAGGTGGATTGATTGCTGTTCTCGCCGATGACTTGTACCGTCCCCCTCAATCCTCGAACTTGATCCCCACCGACCGAAGCGTCCTCTAAATCCATGCGAAGGTTCCAATCCCTGAGCAGCGATGCATGTCCTTCCTGCGGTGCGGCGACATAGGTCGAACCCGTAATACTGACCGGCCCCCGGAAACCCCATCGTGTCATCGGTTCTTTGAGCATCGGCGGCAAACAACCAATCAAAAACTGATCGATCACAAGACGCGAGGATGGCAACCAATGGAGCATCCCGTCCCAAGAGCCATCGCTGTGGAGTCGTATCTGACCGTTGGTCTCAATCCGGCTTGCATCATGCACCCCAGACAGCGATCGAATATCGATCCGCCCAGGTCTATAGTCCACCAAGCAGTCGATGTTATGCATCGAGTAAGGGAACGAAAGGGGATGAAGCGACATCCCCCGACCACTTCCATCGTTGGATCGAGACTCCTGAATCGCCACCTTCAAATCCATAGGGCTCCGCGGACTAGGCCGCTGTATCTTGACCTCGACCTTGTCGATCAACCCTGTGGGCCGCAACTGCACCCATAAATTTCTTGCGCTCGGCGGTAAAGCTTGTTGCAACTCCTCATCGAGTGATACCTGAAAGGCTTGAAAGACCAAGTCGACCGATTCAAGACTCGAATTGCTGCAGTTGGCAACCCCAGCCCCTTGAATCCTGGCCCCGTCATTGCGTCCTACGAAATCCTTGATGATCAATCGGTCGTGATCCAAGGTGACTTGTCCATTGACCTCGTAGATCGGATATCGAAAGCCATCGTAACGAATCGAGCACTCTGAGAACGTCAATTCCAGCGACCGGGAAACCAACTCAGGTCGCTCAGCCGTCCTCGCAAAGCGCGCCCGCTTGACCAAAACCGTTCCCGTGGGATGAAGAGATTTGGCGAATCGTTGAAATCCACTCTCAGACATCCCTCGCTGAGTTAATGCGTTTAATAGCGGCTCATCAATCTGGATCGGACCGTCAGCGCTGACACTCAGATCCATCAGCCACCGAGGCTGAGATTTTTGTAGCTTTAACGATCCGACCAATCGTTGATTGCCCGCATAAGCCACCAAGCTAGGAGCAAGTATCACGCCGTCTCGATACTCAAAATCACCCGATAGATGCTCAATGGGATAAGGGAAATAATCGGCATCGAGGGATCCATCGACGGCCCGTACAACCACCGCCGGATCCCACCGCTGTCCATCAAAACGGATCGCAGCACTTGCATGAACCGTCCCTTGAACCCCGAGCTTTCTCCATTGCTCCTGAATCGCTGTAGGCAAGGCATTGTACAATCGCTCATCGAGCGATAAATGACTGACACCTACCTTGGCCACCAACGGCGAACCCTTACCAAAACCCTGTATGTCACACTCCAAATTCAGTGTCGCCTTGCCACAACGACCGACGGCATTCCTTAACTGCAATAGTTGATTCTTGACATGCAGATCACCCGAAATCTCCTCGAGCGGATAAGGCACTTGAGGATGCATCAATCGTCCATCTTTCAATCGCACCTGTGCTTGCAAGTCAATCTCGTTACGATTCTGCTCCCATTCGAAACGTGTCTCGAGCCTTCCTGAAAACCCCCGAAGCACCTCCAAGCGATCCCGCAACAACCTAGGCAACTGATCGTTCAACTGTGAAGAAAAATCGAGCCGTTCAATCCCCCCACGAACACTCCATCGCGAAGCTCCAAGGTTCCCTACCGCGTCGATCGTCAATCGCGAAAAATAACTGCTCGATAAAGTCGCATGCAACTCGTGTCGCAAACTCTTGACCGCCGGATCCGCTGTAGGCACAACATGCTCAATAAACGTCCCTTGCAAATCATGACAGATGATCTCACGTTGATCTTCACCGGTCTGATGACCCAACCGAACCAAACCCGATCGCACCTGAACAGAAGGCAATCGCATTGCAACCGTAGGCTTGCGACTTAACTCCGCAAGACTCCATGTCCCATCCACCTTGGGCCATGCACTGAGTTCCAACCCGTCGACCACAACGGTGTTGACGACCACTTGCCCTTGCAAGATCCCTACCAGATCGATCGGGCCATTGCACGAGACCCTCGCGATCTTCACCACATCCCGTAAACCCTGCTCGGTCGACTTGCAAACCCTCACTCCGTCGACGACGATCGATTCGCCCGGCACCAACCGCGCCCGATCAACTGTCACATAATGGTCAGGAAAAGCTTTCCTCAAACGGCCTTGGATCTCCGATGTCAACTGGTGATCCACACGATCAAAGACCACGTAGTAAGCCATGACGGCTGAAGCACACAAAAGCAGAATCCAACTCAGACGGCCACCTTTGTAAGCGACCGCTTGCGGACTACTGTTTTGACTCTCTTGCTTCTCCGTCGGCATCCCTGCGTTCCCAGTCCTTCTTGAGCCATAGCGATGCGAGCCCTATACCGGCCAAACCGCATAGCACCAAAACCCCCGGCTGCCTGTACCTTACCGAGCCGACAAAGACCATATGGAGGATCGCCAAGTACACACAGGGCAAAACCATCCACAAGCCGTCAGCTAACCGCTTGCGATCCCCTCGCAAACGATAAATCCCCATTGCACTCAGGATCACAATCAGCACATAACTGAAAGCCTCCCACCACCGAACCCATCGATTCGACAACTCGCGCGCCTGGGGTACAGGTGACCAAGTCTTCCGAAACTTTATCAAACCCAGCTTCAGAACGTCAGATGGATTTTCCCTTGCCCAATCCCAAGCCTCCTTGTTCAATCGACGATCTATCCTCCACTCTAACGTCGATTCGACCTGCTCCTTACGATTTGCTAGCATCGACTCTTCTTGCACGATTCGGTTCATCGTTTGCATCGAAAAATCCATGTTTTCATCGCTCGAACCACTCGCTCCAGCATGCCAGCCATCATAAAGACTCGCACCTACCTGAAGTGTCGTCGGCACAAATTTGCCTGTAATCCGGTAATTGCGCACCCACCAAGGTGCCATCGCCCAGACCACCACCACCAAAAAAACTATCCCCGAAAAAAACCGCTGACGCAATTCTCTCAAGCTCGATGCTTTGCTAGCTATGAGCAAAAATGGGAAAGCAACCAATGGCCACAGTCCCCAACTGGGCCTTGCTAAGCAGGCAAGTGCAAATGCAATCCCCGAACCGACCGTAAAGCCGTAGCCACCGAATCTTTGATCCTCGTTAGACCCCTTGGTCGATCGCCACAAGAGCCACATCGACAACACGATCAATGGAGTCGCCACGGCTTCGCTCAACACAAAAATACTCATCCCTACGGCGCCGCAATAGCTTGCAGCAAGCAGCCCGGAACATCGGCTTGCATTCTCGCCGGCAATATCCCTAGTCCATCGCATCACTAACCAAACGACAAATCCACCCAGAAGACAGCCCAATAGCCGCGATGCCAAAACAAATGGCCATTGCGGAAATTCACCCCCAAGCGAATGTTCGCACCATGCGAATGGGGCGAGCGATATGGGATACACCGGAGCTCTGAAAATCTTCGATTCGCTACTGCCAAATTGATACTGGCCGTCGACAACGAGATTCCTAGCGATCGTCCAATAGGAATAGCTGTCTCCAAATCGCAATGTTTTACCGACGGCTTCACATTGAAATTGCCAAACAACTGCCGCAATCATCCTCAGTACGATCGCAAAACCGACGATCGCAATCGTCCAAGCACGATCTCCTGACGAACGCTTCAGTTGGCTCAAGGTTTCCGTCCCCTCGCAGAGATCTCAACATCAGGCAGCAGCCGAATCGCACTTAAGAATGGTTCGTAGGCGTTGATCGACGGCATGGACGATTCGGAAATCTTCAATCGATCCGCTGGGACTGAGTCGGAGTCGATGAACGAATCGATCGGAATCCATCGGAGGGAATCATGATACTCGACCCAGCAGTAAAACTGGAACGTCGGTCGAACCGTTGATGGTTCAGCTTTAAACCCGATGGCAATCCTCGATGGGATCTGAAGGCTTCTGAGCACGGCAACCAAGGCAATCGCATGATCCATACAATCCCCCTTGCGATCTCTGAGCGTCGCGGCAGGCGACTGCAAATTCCGATCCAGCCCCACTCTTTCGATCCCCTCGGCAATCCACTTCCTGGCACTGCCCGCAAGGCGCCTAGCATGTTCGGCCGTTTGCACATCGCCCGATGGCTGTGGGTCTGACTCAGTTCCTTTTTGGCTCTGAATCCAACGCTGCACGATGGGATCTTTCCAATCGATCAGACCGGTCGAAGCTAACATCGAATCATCGACCGGATCTTGATCGGGATCAATCCCCGCACCAGTCTGCGTTACCTCGACATCCCAAGCCTTCTCGTTGACTCGCACGACGCGCTGGTTGGTGCGACCGCTTACCGATCCGTCCTGACTGAGTTGTTGCGAAGCGATTCGGAAAAATGCCGTTCCTGAATCGGAAACCTTGGGATAGGAACCCAGCAGAGGCAGATCCTTAAAAACCGACGCGTCAAATTCCTCTCTTGAAATCACATAACGGGCAGTGATCGGATCGCAATCAAAGGTTTGTCGATCGACCCCGGGAGTATAGGTCTTTCGAATCACTCCACCTGCATCGCTCCACAAAAGCGCATTGGAGGCTTTCCCCTGCGTTACCGAGCGGTTCTCAATCTCGAGCCGCTTTTGATAAAGCCCCTCAAAATCAACCGTCTCTGTTTCCGTGATGGCTTCAAGTCGACTTTCAGTAAAAGCCATCTGAAATGGGTCCAAGTAAGTGACCATGCGAACCTCCTTGGGCTTCATCGGCTCGCGTCGTAAGGACTGTTCGATCGCAAAGGGCCCCCGGTAACTGGTCTCCCAAGGAACGACGCTGGTCGAAACGATCTTCCCCTCGGTCCATTCCATCTTAAAGGTGTTTTCATGAATCGATCCGCGGAATTGGCGTTTGCCGACTCCGGTATCCATGCTGCCGCTGATCCCAAGAAGTTCGCCATCAATGCGCTCGAGGGTGCTTAGCAAAACAGTTTGATCGATCGGTTCTCCCGACTTGCGAAGGATACGAACACGACTTTCGGCCTCGATGCGCAAGATCGGACTTGTGGCATCTACGGCACTGTCCGCAAGATCCCTTAGATCTTCGTCCTTGGCTACCTCGACACTGCGGCGGGTATATCCGACCGGACGATTCCCGAGATAGACAATGTCCCACTGCAGACTTGGCAGCGAAGTTTCGTCAATCCATGGGATCCTCTTGGACGCACCTTGATCGCCATCCCGATCGGCAGGAATATTCGCAGGCTCGGTCCCCTTCGAGGCACTCGACTCGACAACATCCTCGGTAGGGATCTCTGGTGATGGAGAATTACCAGGCCCAGGCAGAGCGACCTCCTTGAGGAGCATCTGTCTGGCTTGTTCACGATCTGCATCGCTCCATCGATAATCGCAACCCGTTGCGATCAACGCAGCTAGGAACAAACCTAGGAAACAGAACCTTGTGCAGGTGCTAGTCATGATTTTCGCCCGTCTAGGGGGGACCTAGATCCGTTGATACATCCATCGCACAAAACCGACACTTGGGATATCGAATCTCCGGTTCCTAGCAATCCACTACGGAAGAGCAACTCCCATGGGCTCAGATCGTTAAGTTCCAAGTGTAACGATTTTAGCGATGAGAAAAGCCGGTGAAATTGCGGAGTTTGTGTGCATTGCAGCCCAGTCTGACCTATTTTTGGATATTCCGGGCCGGATCGGTTCAAGATTTCGCCGGCCGCGTGCACAGAACCTCCTCGCATAACTTTATTCATCATGGGTTTCCCAGGTTTTCGATCCGGTCAGATCAAACGCAATTTCAATGAGTCTCGATCGACTCCAACATCGAGCTTTGCCTCGTTAACACCCGACGAACTTGAGGCTCACATGGAGCGAGCTCGCTATGGCTCCTTTGAACTAACCGACGCGGTTCGTCCTTCGTACGATATGCAGATTGTGCCTCGACAAGGTTTCAAGCACGACGAATACACCGATCCAGACTCGACGAATCGCATTCCCGTTATCCTTGCCTCGGCATCCCGAGAACGCCTCTTTGACGTATTCGTCGATCTGGTTTCCTCTCTTGGGGATGTTGTCAACGTCGTGCTCGAAACGAGCCACCATGGCGATACGGGAGAACATCAGGACTATATCCGCGAACATATCGATATGCCGGTTCTCACGAGCTTGCTCTACGAGTTCGAGGATATCCTCATGAACGACGGTTGCACAGGCATTGCCGTAGTCAATCCGAAGCGCAAGCAAGAGATCCAATTCGACGAACACAAACTGCTGATCTGTTACGGCTCACCTCAGGAGATCTACGAGAGAATCCTGATCAAACACGATGTGTATCCCGACAACGAGATGCGTTTTATCACCGAAGGCGAACACGTCCACAGCAGTTCCGATCGCTACATCGGAATCTTTGACTCCTTCCAATACCGTCTAGGTATCGACCGCTGTTTCCACGACGATAACCATTTCGAAACCTAAATCAGCCTTGAGGCTCAGTCATCGAAAAAGGATCCAGCGCCTTGCTCAACACATCCTTGTCGAGGATGTTTTGCTCGATGCACAGCTCGCGGATTGTCTTGCCCGAAGCGAACGCTTCCTTGGTTAACTTAGCAGCCTTTTCATATCCAATATATGGATTTAGGCTCGTGACCATCGACAAGCTTTGTTCCACACTGGCTTCGCAAGCCACCGGGTTGGCTTCCAATCCATCCATGCAAAATTCAATGAAGGCACTGATACCATTGGAAAGCAAATGAACGCTCTCTAGGATGGCATGCCCCATGACAGGCATCATGATATTGAGCTGAAAATTCCCGCCGGCCGCACCTGATAAGGTCATCGTTGCATCGTTGCCAATGACTCTGGCGGTCAATTGCATCATGCTCTCGCACATCACGGGATTAACCTTTCCAGGCATGATCGATGAACCTGGCTGACGATCCGGCAAGATGACTTCAAAGAATCCGCAACGGGGACCGGATCCTAACCATCGAATGTTGTTGGCGATGTTGAACAAGCTCATCGCGATCGTCTTGAGCTGGCCATGGGATTCGACCAAGCCGTCGCGCTGCGCGTTGGCTTCAAAATGATCCGCTGCTTCTACAAATGGAATCCCCGTCTGCTTAGCCAACGCTTGACCAACACGCTTGCCAAACTCCGGATGCGTATTGATACCACTGCCGACGGCAGTCCCACCCACGGGCAATTCATACACTGCCTTGGCAGCGACTTTGGCCCTTTCGATCGAAAGAGCTATCTGCCTTGCAAACCCTCCGAATTCCTGTCCCAATCGCAACGGAGTTGCATCCATCAAGTGGGTTCGCCCAATCTTGATGATCTTGTCCCAATCCTTGGCCTTCTGTGACAAGGATGCATGGAAACGCTCAAGTTGCGGGATGAGTTTGGTATGGATCTCATAAGCCGCAGCGACATGGATGGCTGTTGGAAAGGTATCGTTGGTGCTCTGACCCATATTGACGTGATCGTTTGGATGAATCGGTTTGACTTTGTCGAGTCGATTTCCGCCCAAGATCTCGATGGCGCGATTCGAGATGACTTCGTTGATGTTCATGTTGCTCGATGTACCCGATCCGGTCTGAAAAACATCTACCGGGAACTGATCGTCCATCTTGCCGTCGATGATTTCCTGACAAGCCGCACACATGGCTTGAACCTGCTTGGCATCGAGAGGATTCTTCCCTGTACCCGTCAGCTTACCCAGATCGTTGTTGACCGTCGCACAGGCCAGCTTGACCCGGCCCATGGCTCGAATAAGCGCCACTGGAAGATGCCATCCGGAAATTGGGAAATTCTCCACCGCACGCTGGGTTTGAGCACTGTAATAGGCGTCTGCAGGGACTTGAACTTCACCCATCGAGTCGACTTCGGTTCGAAATTTCGACATGCTTGCTGATCCTGTCGTATTGCTTGGTTGTGTCAAGAAAATGATTAGGAAAAACCACCGCCTCTTTTATAGCAAGCTTGCTAAATCTGACCATCGGTTTTAAGAATTCTCGGATTTTAAGCTGCTTGGCCCTACCCAAACCCCGCTATCTCACTACGATTCGCTTCGTTGTGAAACACTTTTGTGTGAAACGATTGGAAAGCCAATGGTTCTTGGGCCTTGCTACTTCTAGGCCAACGATGGACAAGCCATCTATTCGAGCCCCACTTTCCGACGTTTGCGATTTGGGGGATTCCTCCCCAAAGCTCCTGGAAAGTGATTGAATTTTACTGCTCGATTCTCTGCGGTTATCGCTTGGGTTGCGGATCGTCATGCGATCATCTGTGCATCCACGCAAACTGCTCAATGGAAAGTACGCGATGAAGAAAACCGACAAGGCACTTGAAAACATTTCCGAAGAACACGCATTGGCAGCGGCGATCCTAGCCGATTTGCCCTACGTCGTGGCTTCACCCGCCAAACCCAAGAAGGACAAAAAGAAGAAAGTCAAAGCCCCACAGCCAGTCGGTCAAAAGCCTGATTCTGCTTCGGAGCCAACCGCCGCTCAAACACTACCACCGACTCCAGAAGAACCCTCCGAGGCGCTAGCCCTTGAGAATCAGCCCGTCGCCAAGTCGATAGAAGTGACTCCTGCAATCGAGCCTCCTGCAATCGAGCCACCTGCAATCCAAGCGAAAGAATATGTCGAAGAACTTGGTGAGGAAGAAGAACTTGCTGAGGAAGTAGAAGTAGCAGAGCAACAAATAGAGGAACCAGCAGAGGAACCAGCCGAAGAAACTCCTGGCGGATTGACCTTCCGCGATTTGTCCCTTCCCGATGAGATCTGCTCGGCGCTGGAAACCTCCGGATACCGAACCCCAACGGACATCCAAGCGTCCACCATACCAGCCATGCTTCAGGGCCGAGATGTGCTGGGCCAAGCCCAAACGGGCACCGGAAAAACAGCCGCCTTCGCTCTGCCTCTGCTTGCAAACATCGATGTCGAAATCCCTGAGACCCAAGTCTTGGTCTTGACCCCAACTCGCGAGTTGGCCAATCAAGTCTCCGAGTCATTCCTCAAGTATGGGCAGCACCTTCGGGGTTTGCGCGTTGCACCGATCTACGGCGGGGCCCCTTATGTCAATCAAATCAACGCTCTTAAGCGTGGGGCTCATGTCGTCGTCGGTACCCCAGGCCGAATCATGGATCATATGCGAGAAGCTAGACTCAGGATCGAGTCGCTCAAGACTCTCGTGCTAGACGAAGCCGATGAGATGCTCCGAATGGGATTCGTTGACGATGTTCAATGGATCCTCGACCAGTGCCCTTCGGACAAACAAATCGCCCTGTTTTCGGCAACCATGCCCGAACCGATCCGACACATTGCAAATAAACACCTCAAATCCCCTGAGGTCGTGAAGATCACTTCTCGCCAGCAGACTGCAGATAACATACGGCAGCGTTTTTTGGTCGTCGAACCGAGCATGAAACTCGAAGCCCTCGCTAGAATCATCGAAGCTGAGGATTTCGATGGCATGATCATTTTTGTGAAAACCAAAATGGCCACGGTCGAAGTCGCCGATTATCTGCGTGAGCGTGGGTATGCCGCCGCTGCTCTCAACGGTGATATCGCCCAAAACCAACGCGAACGAACCGTCGAGCAACTTAAAGAAGGTGTCTTCAATATCCTCGTAGCCACCGATGTTGCTGCCCGAGGACTCGATGTCCAACGCATCACCCATGTGATCAACTATGATCTACCCGGCGACTCAGAAGCCTATGTGCATCGAATCGGACGCACCGGAAGAGCTGGACGCAAAGGACATGCGATTGTTTTTGTGGCCCCGAAACAACGAGGATTCCTAAGGGAGATCGATCGAGCCGCCGGGGACTCGATCGAGCCGATGTCCCTGCCAACAGCCAAGGATATCAACTCGGCTCGGGTCGAAAAATTCAAAGAAAAGCTTGCGCAAGCCGCCGGGGGTAAATCCAATCCCGAACTCTTCGCCACCTTTGAACAACTCGTTTCGCAAACTGTCACAGACAAACAACTCGATCCCCTTCGCGTCATCGCTGGGTTAGCCGCAATGATGCACGGTGATCGCCCCTTCTTCATCCATGAACTTCCAGAACGGCTCCTCAATCGAAAGCCCCGAAACGATCGATCGGATCGACCCGAGCGAGCACCACGCTTCGATCGCTCTGACCGAAGGGGCGGCGATGCACACCAAGGCCCTAACGAAACATTCCGAGTTGAAGTTGGCCGAATCCATGGCGTCAAGCCAGGAAATATCGTTGGAGCAATCGTCAACGAAATCGGTTTAGATCCAGCCCATATCGGACATATCCGAATCGAACACGACTTTAGCACCGTCGATCTGCCATCGGGAATGTCGCGAGACGTATTCAAGGTGATCGGAAGAGCTTGGGTGCTTGGCCGGCAATTGCGTATCTCGAAACTCAGCGACCATCCAAACTTTGATAGCCGATCGAATATGGGGCAAGGTTCACGCGGTGGATATGCTCGAAGGCCGCGACCGGAAGGATTCCACAAGGATAAGCAACAGGGATTCGGTGGAAAGCCCAAGTGGGAACGCAGGAATGATCGATAAGTAAATCTTGAAATAGACCCACGTGCGAAGATGCAAGAAACTCTGCGCATCGCTACCGACCAACTTCAAATTGCCGCAGATTTTCTGCGCACGGGTAAAACGGTAGCATTCCCAACTGAAACCGTTTACGGGCTTGGCGCCGATGCTTTAAACGCCCAAGCTGTCGAGAAAATTTTTTTGGCAAAAGGACGTCCATCAGACAACCCTCTGATCGTCCATATAGCTTCGATCGCTCAGCTTGACGAGATCGCAAGCGACATATCTTTTCTTGCGAAACGTTTAATCGAGCGATTTTGGCCCGGGCCACTGACGATCGTGGTACGTAGGAAGTCCCAAGTTCCAAACATCGTTACCGCAGGTCTCGATACGGTTGCCGTCAGAATGCCCGAGCATGCCACAGCCAGAGAACTGATCCGACTTGCCAACAGACCGATCGTAGCACCTAGTGCGAATTGTTCGGGTCGGCCTTCGGCGACAACCTGGGAATCGGTGCTTGCGGATCTAGATGGCCGAATCGATGCAATTGTTTGTGGCGGCCCGACGCGCATCGGACTTGAAAGCACCGTGGTCGATGCGACCGGCACCGAGCCGATCATTTTAAGGCATGGGGCAATCACCCAGGAAATGATCGCTTCTGCATGTGGCGAGGTTGCCTCAGGGAGCTCTGAACTCCAAGTCCGATCCCCTGGCACCCGGCATCGGCATTACCAACCGCAAGCCAAAGTGCAACTCGTCGAGGATCTTTTTGAACTCAATCCAAGTTCGCAGCGCTGCGGCATGATCGGACTGTCCGAGGCGGAGCATAGGGATTTAATCGAGACCAGATTGAAAAATCGCTTCCCTCAAGCCACGGTGCGTCTCTGCGCATCGCAGGAGGAATATGCGAGCGAATTGTTTGAGTTTTTTCGCCATTGCGATCGTCTCGGACTTGATCGGATATACTGTCAGCGGGTTCCTCACCTGGGGCTTGGTCGAGCGATTATGGATAGGCTCCAGCGCGCCGCAGAATGAATTTGAGTCAATGAGTTTGAGTCCATAAGTTGCAGGTCGAAAACATGCGCGTTTTGGTTTTGTTAGCAATCGGTATCTGGCTGACGATCTCGATAGTGCCGACAGCATATAGCCAGGAGACCAAATCGGCGCCTAAGGTGATGGAGAGCGATGATATCGAGGAATTGGTAATGGTCTCTAAAGGAACCTTGCCGATAGTTCTTTCCGCACCCCATGGAGGCACACTCAAGATCGCTGGAGTGGATGTTCGTCAAGGCCAAGGCATGGCCACGGGCCCCTCTGGATTTTTTACCGGTCGCGATGGTGGAACCTCAGAACTTGCCTTGGCGGTGGCGCAAGCATTGGAGAAGCAAACCGGCAAGAAACCTTATATGGTCGTCAGCAAAGCCCATCGCAAATACCTGGATCCAAATCGCCCCTCGGAGATCGCCTACGAAGATTCCGATGCGGCACCGGTTTACCAACGGTACCACGGTAACTTACAGCGTTACTGCCAGGAAGTTCTTCAGAAGTATCGCACGGGATTACTATTGGACATCCATGGCCAAGGCTCGAGTAGCAAAACCGTTTATCGGGGGACGGGCAATGGCAAGACCGTTGCTCGGCTCAAAGAGCGCTTTGGCGAATCGGCCCATACGGGCGACCAAAGTTTTTTCGGCATGCTAAACCGGCTTGGATGGCAAGTGTATCCCTATCCAGCCGATGGCAAGGAGCAATCGGGTTTCACCGGTGGGTACATCGTTCAGACGCATGGAAGCCACCGCCCAAGTGGGCTCGATGCAATCCAATTGGAGTTCGGTTCCGAGTATCGAGACAAAGAGGATCGGAGCAAAACGGCCGACGTGCTAACCCAAGCGATCATCGAATACATGCGCGAGTACATCGAACCGGTTGCTCGGATCGAAACCGCAGATAAAAACTAACCAGTTGCCAAGGCTCTACGTTTGTCTATTGCTCTGCAACCATACCGGGGCCACCTGTTGCTTTGGGCACCTGGTCGCTTAGCGTCGAAGCATTACCGCTCATCGAGTTTGCCGCTGGGTTCGGAACCGTTCCAGGAACGACACGCGGTCCATCGATCGTCGCATCGACAATCTTCTTAAGGTCCTGTCCATCAACGACTTCGACTTCCATAAGTCGATTGGCCAGTGCTTCTAATGCTGACCTACGTTCCGTCAGGATCGTCCTTGCGTGGGCTGCCGACTCATCAATCAATCTCTTAACTTCCTGATCGATCTCTCTTGCAGTCTGTTCAGAGTAATCGCGGCCAAAGGATTCGCCACCACCAGTGGCAAGAAATGCGGATCGGTTGCCTTCGCGAAAGTTAACCCTGCCGAGGCGGCTCATGCCGTACTGCATGACCATCGCTCGTGCGATGTTGGTGGCTCTTTCTAGGTCGTTCGAGGCTCCCGTGCTGATGTCACGGAAGACCATCTCTTCGGTGAGAGTACCAGCAAGCAGCACTTGCATCTGGGCTTCGAGTTCAGGTTGCGTCACCAAATAGCGATCATCCTCTGGGCGTTGCATGGTATATCCCAACGCCGCGACACCTCTTGGGATAATCGAAACTTTGTGCACAGGATCCGTGTTTGGAATCGAATAAGCCACCAGTGCGTGTCCAGCTTCGTGATACGCCACACGAAGCTTTTCGTCTTCGTTCATTACCCGTTTTTTCTTTTCCAAGCCGGCCGCTGCGCGCTCGACAGCTTCATTAAGCTCGTCTTGATCAACTACATTCTTTCCTTTACGGGCTGCCAATAACGCAGCTTCGTTAACCAAGTTCGCCAGATCCGCACCGACAAAACCAGGTGTGATCGCAGCGATATGGGTTAACTCAACGTTGCTACTGAGCTTTACATTTTTGACGTGTACTTTCAGGATGTCTTCGCGCCCCTGTTTGTCGGGACGATCGACTAGCACATGCCGATCAAACCGTCCTGCTCGCAACAAGGCTGGATCGAGCGTCTCGGGCCGGTTGGTAGCCGCCATCACGATCACGCCAGAGTTCGGGTCGAAACCATCCATCTCAACAAGCAGTGCGTTGAGAGTTTGTTCTCGTTCGTCGTGCGAGCCTACAATATTTCCCGCTCGGCTTTTGCCTAATGCGTCGAGTTCATCGATGAAGATGATGCAAGGCGACTTTGCGACCGCCTGCTGAAACATATCTCGCACACGAGCTGCACCCACACCGACGAACATCTCGACAAAGTCCGACCCCGACAACGAGAAAAACGGAACTCCCGCTTCGCCAGCAATCGCCTTGGCCAATAAAGTTTTACCTGTTCCCGGTGGGCCTACCAATAGAACGCCTCGCGGGATTCGCCCCCCGAGTCGCTGGTATTTTTCCGGATGCTTGAGAAAGTCAACGATCTCTCGAACCTCTTCGACCGCTTCATCGATCCCGGCGACATCGTTGAAGGTGATGCCTATATCTTCTTGCGCATAGAGCTTGCCCCTGGAGCGTCCAAACTGCATTGGGGATCCGATTCCCCCCATGCGACGCATGAAGAAATAGAGCAAGGTGGAGATTAAAAAGAACGGCAGGAGGAACATCCAGAAGAATTGAGTCAGCATGCTCTGGCCTGGGGCGTTGTCCCAGGAGATCTTCGATGCCGTCAACTTATCCTTGAGCTCTTTGTTGGTATTCTCCGAGTTGTCTTTGACCGATTGGAAGATACGGTTCTTGGGAGTCGCCGGCTTTCCATCGACTATTTTCGAGACCGTGATCTCACCGCGCACCGTATCTTTGTCGACTTGTACGTTGCGCAAACGGCTAAGCTCATACTTCTCATTGTTCACCGTGATGATTTTCTTGCCCTCAGAGCCTTCAGCAAACGTAGTCTGGGAGGAATCGTTGTACTTGGTCGCATCGATCAATTCCACCAAGTCTGGGTATCGGATCTCCTGGTATAAAGCCGTTGAGACAAAGCTAAAGGCGGCCATTAGCAAGAGCATGCCCAGCAGAGCGTACATCAGCCAGTTGCTGCCGGGTTGACCATTCCCTTGTGGATTGGAGCGTTTATCCGATTTATTGTCGTCTGCCATGCATCGATACCCGATGGGGTAATAAAGTGAAAATTTCCTGGCCTCACTGGCCTAGAATAGCTCCCGTTATTATGCACACGGGATAACGCCTGGGCAGGGTTTGATGTTGAGGAATTCCCAGACAGTCCCTAAAATTCCTAGAATAAATCCGTTTTATTCCCGATGGCCACTTCCGCGGCTTGCCCCGCGTAGGACGGATCATGCACTTGCAAACCTCAACGACTCCAGCTCCAGGCCCTCTGCGCGGGAGCCCTTGGAGTGAGTAAGCCTCGCAAAGTAGCCATCCTGGGTTCTACAGGAAGCATCGGTCGCTCGGCTTTAGAGGTTCTCAAGTCGCATCGTGGGCAGTTTGAACTCGCATGCATCTCGTGCCATCAGCAACTCGAGCTTTTCGAAAAGCAATGCCACGAACATCGGCCCAAGCTGGCGGTCGTCACCGATGCTTCGAATCCTCAAGCCCAACAGTGGGTCTCAAACGCTGGATCAGATGCAATGCGGCGGGCTTGCGGAACCGACGAATTAATCCGAGCGATTCTCGGTCCAGAGATCGATATTGTTGTGGCGGCTATCGTTGGTGTGGCTGGACTTGAAACAAGTCTTGCAGCCGTCGAAAGCGGAAAGAGACTCGCCTTGGCCAACAAAGAATCCTTGGTCGTCGCTGGCGAATTGCTCTTGAACATCGCCAAAAAATCCGGAGCGGAAATCATCCCCGTCGATAGCGAGCACAGTGCGATCTTCCAAGCCCTCCAGTGCAAGGGCCAGAGTGAATCGAATACTCGACAAGACGATAGCCAGCTCAATGAACAAGTGGAAAAAATTATCCTCACGGCAAGTGGCGGTCCCTTGCGAGATTGGCCCCTGGAAGAACTCGAAAAAGCAACGATTCAAGACGCTTTGGCCCACCCAACTTGGTCGATGGGCCGTAAAATCACGGTCGACTCGGCCACGATGATGAACAAAGCCCTCGAAGTGATCGAGGCCCACTGGCTTTTTGGGCTACCCGCCGAGCAAATCCAAGTCGTCATCCACCCGCAATCGGTGATCCATTCGATGGTAGAATACAGGGATGGTTCGGTCATCGCCCAACTGAGTCCCCCCGATATGAAATTACCTATCCAATACGCACTGACTTATCCGGCCCGAACCACTGCGACGTCCAAGCGTATGGATTGGAGTCAGTCGCAGTCCCTGAGCTGGTATCCGGTCGATCCCGCCCGGTACCCCGCTCTCGAACTCGGCTTTGAGGTCGCTCGTCGCGGGGGAACTTGCGGTGCGGTACTCAACGCGGCCAACGAAGCCGCCGTGGAACTGTTTCTTCAATCAAAAATTAGGCTGACGGACATCGCAAAGGTCTGTCGATCCGTTTTACAACATCATGATTTCGCAACCAATCCGAGCCTTGCAGAACTGCTTCGTCAGGATCGCTGGGCTCGCGACGAAGTGATGCGATGGAATCAATCGTTATGCTAGATCAATTCGCTTTTTACAATAGCATGCACTCGAACATCTTGGGCGATGCAACCCCCTGGATCCTCGCAGCCGATGCCTCGTTGTTTCAGTCGCTCCTATCGAAAGCTTACAGCATCGGCATGATGCTCCTAGGGCTAGGCTTCGTGATCTTTGTCCATGAACTTGGACATTTCCTTGCGGCCAAAATGTTTGGCGTTAAGTGCGAGAAGTTTTACGTCGGATTCGACGTGCCCATGAAAATCGGTCCGATCCGACTCCCATCGAGACTTGCCAAATTCCAGTGGGGCGAAACCGAATATGGCATCGGCAGTATCCCGCTTGGCGGCTACGTCAAAATGCTCGGCCAAGACGATGACCCACGAAAACTCAAAGAGGAAAACCAACGAATAGGTTTGGGGGAAGACCAACAACAAGCTGTCAAGCTCGACCCTCGTTCCTATCCTGCCAAACCCGTCTTCGCCCGTATGATCATCATCAGCGCTGGAGTGATCATGAATTTGATCTTCGGTGTGCTCATGGCCGCCGCTGCATTCAGCCTGGGGGTTCCCTACACGCCGGCGATCCTCGGTAGCACCATGCCCGGCGATCCAGCTTGGCAAGCTGGGCTCAAGCCGGGGGATCGAATCGTCGGGGTCGGGTCAACTCAAGATGATCAGATGTTCTTCGATGAGATCCGCAAGAAAGTTGCCATCGGTGGTATTCGTAATGCAACCGAACCGATCGAACTGACCTACGAACGACAGGGCGAACGCAAAAAGGTCAATGTCAGTGGCAGCATGGCGCATGCCGATCCCGAAGCCCGACACAATTTCCAAACGATTGGAATTCGGTCCACATCGACCACCACGGTTGGCCAAGCCGCTACCTTCGGAAAACTACAGGAATTCGAAGGCAAGAAACTCAGCAGCCTACAACCTGGAGACAAGATTCTCGGAGTCGATGGCGTTCTGCTCGAATCGAACGACAAGGCTGGGGAATTCTTTGGATATCAACTCGATGAAATCTTGCATCCAAGACTCGACAAAAGAGTCGAGCTTTCAGTCGAGCGAGATAACGGATCGAGCAAACAGAACGTGGTCGTCCCGATCGATCCGCTCCCATTGAAAACCCTTGGGCTACGGTTCGCTCCTGATGCGGTCACCGTTGTGGCTGGCGACTCCCCGGCCGCAAACGCCGGTATCCGCATGGGTGATGTGCCAACGAAGCTCAATGGACAAGCCATCGAGGATGCTGTCGCCCTACCGAACCGCATTGCAAGCATGGCGGGCAAGTCGGTCAGGCTGGAATTCGCCAGAGCCAATAGCGATCCGGTCTTCCTTGAGTGGACCGTACCAAATCGATTTCTCCTTGAAAACGAACTGCCGATTTACGGTGCCGTCGGCATGGAACTACCCGGCTCTGGCTTAGTCTATCGTATTTCGCCCAAAATCAATTCCATCCACCCGGCTAGCCCAGCCGCAAGCAGTGGGCTGCAAGCAGGCGATATCGTCAAACAAATCGAGTTCGGGAAACTCAGCGAAACCCAAACGGGTTACTTGAAGGATACCAAGCTCGATACATTGTTCTCCAAGCAGACCCCGGTGGATAACGTCAAAAACTTGCAGTACATCCATGCAGTTCTCCAAGCTCTTCCGAAAGGCTTGCCGATGAACTTGGTCGTCGAGCGAGACTCGAAGATCGAGACCGCAACGGTTTCGATCCACGAGGAATCGGATGTATTCTCCCCTGATCGGCGAATTGCACTTTCCCCTTATCGACAGAAATACTTTGCTAAGTCGGTTGCAGCATCCTTGCAAAAAGGAGTGCAAGAGATTCGGCGGGGTATTGGAGATGTCCTCGAGTTCCTCGGTTTGATCGTCACGGGAAAAGCATTCAACTACATCGGTGGACCAGCTACGATCGCCGTTCAAGCCACCTCGGCTGCATCGGAAGGAGTCAGTACGCTATTGATGTTCCTGACACTCCTAAGTGCCAACCTTGCCGTCGTGAACTTTCTCCCCATTCCAGCTCTCGATGGCGGCCATATGGTTTTTCTTGCCGCTGAAGCCATCACGGGCAAACCGGTCAATGAGGATCTGCAAGTGAAACTGACCATCGGCGGCATCGTCGCTTTACTCTGTTTGATGGTGTTGGCTTTCCGAAATGATTTCCTGCACTTTTTCGGCGCCTGGATGTAGCAAAGTGAAATCTTGGCTGTACTTGGCTTCGTTCTTAATTCCCATCCTTGCAGCCATAGGCCTAGCCTTCGGCGGCCCATGGGCTTGGATCACCGTAGCCGGTGTCTTTATCGCCATTCCCGCACTCGATGCGATTCTTGGTGTCCAAGACGAGAACCTCGATGAGGAGGCATCCAAGGCGGCTCGCGCGAAGCCTTTCTATAGCCTGATCCTCTATCTACATCTACCGGTTCAGATACTGCTGATTCTTTATCTGGGATTTGTTTGGAGGCAATCCAATGAGCCCTGGTGGGTACGCGTCGGTTGGATCCTTTCAGTCATGCTAAGTACCGGCGGGATCGGTATTACCGTAGCCCATGAGTTGATCCATCGGAAAACCGCTTGGGAACGCTGGATCGGTAAGTTATTACTGATGTCCGTTTTGTACATGCATTTTGCGATCGAACATGTCCGAGGTCATCATGCCCAAGTCGCCACCGACAACGACCCCGCTTCGGCCCCCAAGGGGATGGATGTGTATCGATTCATCCTCAGAACCATACCACTTCAGTGGTTCTCCGCATGGAAACTCGAAGCCAAGCGGTTAAACAAGCATGGGCTTGGTATCTGGAGTTACCGCAACGAGATGATCTGGTTTTTGCTGATCCAAGCCGCTTGGTTGTGCCTGCTTGCTTACCTTTTTGGCCCCGGGTTTCTGCCGGTTTATCTTGCGGTCGCTTGCTTGTCGTTTCTCTTGCTGGAGATCATTAATTACGTCGAACACTATGGACTGCGACGCCAGAAAGCTCCCCATGGTCGGTGGGAGTCGGTCTCTGAATCGCATTCGTGGAACAGCAATCATCGTATCAGCCGCATGCTGCTCTTTGAACTCAGTCGCCACTCGGATCACCACATGTCGGCTGAGAAACCTTATCAAGTCCTATGCACTGAATCGGCCAGTCCTCAGATGCCCAACGGGTATCCTGGGATGGTCTTGCTGGCCTTGATCCCTCCGCTTTGGTTCGCCGTCATGGATCGCCGGTTGCCGCAAGCTACGAATACAGTTGGATCGCTTTGATGATGTCTTCGACTTTGTTGGGAACAGCGATCGCCCGATTGGCATAAGAAGCGCGCGTGACCCCTCGGCTTCCTAGGACCTCCTCAAACGTGTCTTGGTCGGTCGTGTGGTAAGCGACCGTTGCCGTCGGATCTTTGAGTTGATGCCCGGTCAGTATGCACACGACGCGGTCTTCGTACCCAATGACTCCTTGTTGCCTAAGCAACTTGGCACCTGCGACACTCGCGGCACTGGCGGGTTCGCATCCGATTCCCCCGGCTCCAACCTGAGCCTTTGCATCGAGGATCTCTTGGTCGCTGACCTTGCGAACCACTCCATCGCAGACATCCAATGCACGCAAACACTTTTTGAGGTTCACTGGACGATTGATCTCAATCGCACTGGCAATCGTATCGGCCTTGATCTTGCCCTTGTCCAATTCGTCGTAATACCAACATGCCGTCTCCATCCGAGGCCGGCCTCGATTCCATCGCAGGTTTCTTTGGTTGTACAGCACGTCGAGCGTGTCAGCACCCGCAGCATTGATCACCGCCAAACGAGGGACTCGTGTGATAAGTCCGAGTTCCTTGAGTTCCATAAAGGCCTTGCCAAAGGCGCTGCTGTTTCCAAGATTGCCACCAGGAACCACGATCCAATCGGGGACTTCCCATCGCAATGCTTCAAGCACCCGAAACATCACAGTCTTCTGTCCTTCGAGCCTAAATGGGTTGACGCTGTTGACGAGGTATATTCCTAGCTCCTTGGAGATCTCTTGAACCCGAGCCATCGCATCGTCGAAATCACCGGCGATTTGAACCGTCAATGCTCCATACTCAAGAGCCTGCGATAGCTTGCCATAAGAGATCTTGCCCGAACCAATAAAAATGATCGCCTTCATCAGTTGAGTCACAGCACAATACATCGCTAGCGATGCGCTGGTATTGCCGGTCGATGCGCAAGCAGCCCGTTTTGCACCCACCATATGGGCATGCGTAAAAGCAGCACACATCCCGTTATCTTTGAACGAACCCGAAGGATTCATCCCTTCGTATTGCAAATACAATTGACCAGGTCGTAAACCCACGTACCGCGAAACGAAATCGGCTTGCTGCAGGAGCGTTTGTCCCTCTCCTACGGTGATCACACGATTGGCGGGAGCGAAAGGCAAAAGCTCATGGAATCGCCACACCCCGCTAAAGCGCAAAGGCTCGTGTCGCTTTGACCACAAGCTCTCTAAATCCAACAGACGCGATGGTGTCTTGATCCGTGACCAATCGTAAACGACGTCCAAAAGGTCTCCGCAGACTCCGCATTTGGTTCGAACCTCAGAGACATCATAGGTCGAAGCGCAATCAATATTCAAGCAACGCTGGTAGCATGCATCCGTCGAAGTCGCCTGTCGGCTTTGAGCTGTCGTTGTCATACTTGGGATGCAAGTGAGTGGGTACGGGCTGCGCGTGGACTTATAAGTATTCCGCCGCATGCCCAATCATTCTACCCAAATCCCCGAAGTATTTTGGATAGGTCTTTTCCGTGCAACGCGGATCCAAGACCAAACAACCGGGAACCATCATGGCTACTAATGCGAAACTCATCGCCATGCGGTGATCCCTATAAGTTTGTATTTCGCACCCTCGAAGTGGCTTAGGGTAAATCGTCAATCCATCCTCGTGTTCTTGAGCCTCAGCACCCAAGCGACGGATCTCGGTGATCAAATCACCAATTCGATCGGTCTCTTTGTGCCGATTGTGGGCTACGCCACGCACCCTTGTGGGAGCATCCGCAAACAATGCCACCGCCGCTAGCGTTTGTACAGTATCGCTAATGTCGGACATGTTAACGTCGATCCCGTGGCTTGCCCTTCCGGAAACCTCGATCCAAGATTCTCCGTTTGGATCGGTTCCGGTCGCAACTTTCGATCCCATCCGCTCAAGGATCTTGACAAAGCCAACGTCCCCCTGAAGGGCATCGAGCCCAAGTCCCTCGACGCGGACTTGGCCTCCTGTGATCGCCGCAGCAGCCCAAAAATAGCTTGCTGCCGACGCATCGGGCTCGATCCGATAAGGAGTTCCCCTATAGTTTTGAGGTGCATCGATTTGATAAGTTAGCGACGAAGTATGATCCGCCGCAGTCGTCTTGACCTGGACACCAAAGTCCCGCATCACGGCAAGGGTCATATCCACATAAGGTTTCGATACGAGATCTCCGAGTACAGAAAGCTCGACGGGAGTTTTGCAATAAGGGGCCGCCATAAGCATGCCGCTTAAGAATTGACTCGATACATCCCCACGCACCGAGGATCGTCCACCTTGTAGGCCGTTTGCTCTCAAGAGGACGGGAGGGCAATCGGCATTATCGGAATTTTTACTTTCTAAATCTGCGCCCCAATGTCCAAGTCCACGAAGCAGGTCGCCGATCGGGCGTTGGCGCATCCGAGGAACACCATCGAGGATGTACTCGCCTCGGGTTGCTGCAAGCGCAGCGGTAAGAAATCGGATGGATGTTCCGCTGTTCGCTATAAACAGATCCCCCTTATCGATCGGTGGTTGCCCGCCACACCCCTCGATAACCGCCTCGCATCGATCTCGATCCCAATCGATTCGAAGCCCAAGCTTCCTCCAAGCATCGATCATGACAATGGTGTCTTCGCTCTCGAGTACACCCGACAAGACCGATCTTCCTTGGGCCATTGCCGCACATAGAACCGCTCGATTCGTTAGGCTCTTGGAACCTGGCACACGAACCGCCCCGCAGACGGGTTTCGAGATACAAGGGATCGAAACGGCGCGAGGCTTGCACTCGCTGCTGGCTTTTTCCGATGTCACTTGGCTTGGATCTTCCAGAGGTTTTGAGCTCCTCGTACGAACATCGCGTTTCCTGAAATTGCCGGCGAACCGAGAACCTCATCTCCAAGTTTGTTGACATTCTCGATCTTGCCTTCCTCTCCATCCAGGGATACGACAGCACAAGATCCATCCATGGAGAACAGGTACAAACGCTTGTTGGCAATCACTGGCGACGACCAAATTTGATTCGCATCGGGGATACGAAGCTGCCATAGAACTTTCCCCGTGAACAAATCACCACAGACCAAGATCGTTCGATTTACGACATAAACTTTGTCGTTATCCACCAGGGGCGAACAAGCAGTTGAATTCAGCTTGTTCTCAAACCAGAGTTTGCTCGGAGCACCAGCGCTGGAAAGATCCAAGGCTGTTAGCCCGCCGGATGGAACGATCAGCCGGCCATTGGAGACCGTCGACGAAGGAGTCGTCGAACATCCCATATCGATCTTCCATAACTCCTTTCCATCCGAGGGGTTCACTGCAACTAAATTTTCGCTCGACTGCATGACGACTGCCGTCTTGCCGCTGGGCAATTGGACGGAAGTTGGCGAAGCCCAGTTTGCTTTGCGAGGCCTTTCTTTTTTCCAAACGGTTGTCCCATCCGAAATGTTTATGCCTAAAGCGAACGAATCCCCTTGGCATTCCACTTGAACAACCACCACGCCATCGACGATCGTCGGCGATGCACTCATCCCGACATCGTTTCCAGCTTTAGGAAAATCGCTGGCCAAGGACCGATACCATAGAAGGTTACCTTGCAAATCCGTACATGCGATATCGTTGGAGCTAAAGAACGCTACCACATGCTTGCCATCGCTAGCAGGCGTGGGTGCAGCATTGGCGCTCGTTGGATGGCAGTAAGGACGCCCCCTGGCTACAAGCTGTTGCTCCCATCGAGGTTTCCCGCTTGTCGCGTCGTAGCTTAGAAGTCGAATACGACGTTGTTCAAGACCATCGCTTGTGGTCGTAATGACTTGGTCTCCAACGACAATCGCTCCACCGACGCTGCGTCCAGGGATCGAAACCTTCCATGCGATGTTAGCACCCGACTCGCCGTCGAATTTGTCAGGAAGTGTGGATTTACTCGCGGCTCCACCTACGAAGGAGCCACGAAATTGAGGCCAGTCCTCGGCGAGTACCTGGCCACTTATGAACAATCCGGTCGATAGCATGAACCAACGGGTCAGGTAGAACTTCTTAAACATAGTAAGGTATCCTTGGATTGATTTTTAGGTTCTGTTGGTCCGCTCTACGCTGGATTACTTTTGCGAGAGGGCTTTTCCTGTCGAATCGCAGATGCGTGCTTGGAAAACGTACCGCTGAGCCCAAGCGTCTTTTTGCTCATTCTGACAAACCTTGATCAGTATCTTATTCGATCCGGCTTTGAGTTTGATCGGAGCGATATACTGGTCGACTTGCATGCCGGTGTGGTAGACCTCGTTGGCGATGACCAGTTCCCCATTGACCCAAACTTTTTGAGCATTGATGCAACCGACTCGAAGCTCGCAAGCCACATCGCTTGGGCTGGTCACTTCTGCAAGTCCGTACACGACACAGCCTTTCTCGTTGTTGTAGAGTTTCGCAAGATCGACCAAACCCTCTGGATCGGAACTCGACTCTTGAACCCATTGCACAGCAGCGGTCTTACCCGCGTAGCTATCGGCGATTTTGCCTGCGACATAGTCGGGTTCAACTGGATAAGCCGTGTTGAACTTATCGCTGCCTACATTGTCGAACGGCCCGACGAACTTCCATTGGGTAAGAAAACCAAAGTGTTTCGCTTGGTCGATCTTCACACCGAGCTTACCAAGTTTCTCAATGATCGCGGTGACTTGTTCAGGCTGTCTGGCCAAGTCTAGCAATTGACGCAGAGTCGCTTCGCTCAGTTCGCTTGGTTCGAGGGCAAGTGCTATCGCTTCATAGCGAATCTCTGGACTCGGATCATCGGTCATTTTCACGAGCCACTGCTTGCGAACTTCGGCATTTCCATCTGTGAGCCAACGAAACACGGTGTAACGGGCCTCGGCATCCTCACCGGTATTGTTGAGGAATGCTTCAAGCTCGGCCTTCCCCGCAGGACGTCGGTTTTGAGCGGAATTAGCTAGGCCTTGTAGCCAGTTTTTTCCAAGCGACGACGCACCTTTCATAGCACGTAGGGCTGTAAGACTCGCTAGGTCGTTTCTCGTAGAGAGTTCTTTCGCAAGCTTGGAGGCTTGAGCAACCCCGGCGTCGTCTCCTGGTTGCACCTTGCGAAAGGGCTCGAGTTGTTGCGGTGTTACGTCGGCTTGCCCAACATTCGGGGTAATCAGCAGGGCCCCTAAGAGCAACACAGGCGACAGGGTGATTGTTTTTTTCATCGGAGATGGATCCTTTGCAGCGAGTGATTTGTCGACAATGGCTATATCGACGCTGGCCATTATGTCCAAAAGTTCCACTCTCGCATAGTTGGCTAGCCTAACCTAACACGGGTAATGAAATTTTCGCGAGTGGATCGGATGCAACGCGAGCGGTGATGGATCTTACCAGCGCGCGGCATACGTCTTCAAACGGCTTAGCGACTCTAGGATCCTTCAGCGCATCTGCTATTCTTCCTTCGTCGGACTCGCTCCGGACGATCATTTGAATGGGCACTTCTCCCAGGAATGGCGCAGCGATCTGATCGGCCTTTTGTCTTGCACCACCCCGCCCAAAAATATCAAATGTTTTGCCGGTCTCCGGATCGGTAAATCCGCTCATGTTCTCGACGATCCCCAAGATCGGAATCTTGGTCTTTTCAAACATGCTGATCGCCTTACCTGCGTCTAACAGCGCAACCTCTTGAGGCGTACAGACAATCACAGCTCCAGTAAGCGGGATCAATTGCGATAAAGTGATGGCCACATCGCCAGTGCCAGGGGGCATGTCAATGATCAAGAAGTCCAGGTCACCCCAAGCTGTGTCTCGAAGGAATTGCGTGATCGACCCATTGAGCATCGGCCCTCGCCAAGCGACGGCTTGGTCGCGCTCGATCAAAAATCCCATCGACATCACTGGCATGGTTCCGGCGAGAATCGGCTGTATTTTGGAGTCGGCAATCTGGGGGCGACCTTCGAGTCCCAGCATGTGAGGAACGCTCGGGCCATAGATGTCTGCATCCATCAACCCGACCTTGGCACCGAGTTTCTCAAGTGTCAGCGCGATGGCTGTCGCAAGCGTACTCTTGCCTACGCCACCTTTGCCCGCCGCAACAGCAACGACCGCTTTGGCTGTCAATCCGATCGTACCCAAGGGCTGAGCGGGTCTATGGAAATCATCGATGCGGATTTCAATCGACTTAAGTCCTGGTACTCGGCTGTGCAAATACGATTTAAGCTGCTCGCCAACCTCCGCTTCGATCGTTCGAATCATCGAGGTCAAACGCAAGGTGCATTTGGCATGCCCATCGGTTACTACCCAATCGGTCACCTGACCTGTTTTGGAAAGCGGCCTGCCGGTTTCAGGATCTTTGAATCCGTCCAAAGCTTTCTGCAACTGTTCGTGAAGTTCCAGGTCGGTCATTGCGATCTTTTGTGGTTGTAGGTTCGGAGCTATTAAAAAGTGAGTTTCAGGGCCGATAGCCTCTTCTCGGTCTCTGCCATCAGGGCATCTTCAGCGGCTTCGTCAGCGGCTTCATAAGTCACCGAGAAACGCAAGTGGCTGCCCGCATCATCCCAGGGGACGATAACAATCGAATGTTCGGTGATAAAGTATTGTGAAGCTTCCTCGGCGTTGCTGAACGTCGGACCAGCGGTCACCCCTTTGGGCGCTTGAGTGTAGAGGAAATAGCTACCCCCGGGGACATCGCAAGTAAACCCGCAGCGACGCAGAGTTGCTACAAGTTTTTCGAGTCTCCGCTTGTATTTTGCCCTAATTCGATTGGGGATGTCAGAGTTGTCCAAACCGCTGATCGCTGCCCGCTGGATGGCTCCAAACTGACCGCTGTCGCAGTTGTCCTTCACGTCCGAAAATGCTTGGACGATCCTTTCATTACCGCACACCCAGCCGATGCGCCAGCCGATCATATCAAAGCCTTTGCTCATGGAGTGTACCTCGACACCGACGTCCATTGCACCAGGTACTTCGAGGAAGCTCAGCGGTTTGCCTTTGAAGGTCAACAAAATATGCGCTGCGTCTTGGACAACCACGAATTGATGTTTCTTGGCAAGCTCAACAATCTTTGAATAGAACTCTCGGGTCGCAACTTGTCCGGTAGGGCTGTTTGGATAGTTGAGAACCAACAGTTTCGTTCTCTCCCATATTTCAGGCGTAATCGCAGAAAAGTCGGGGTAGAATTGGTTTTGGGAAAGCAAAGGCAATCGATGAACAGTGCCGCCGTAATAGCGAGTATGAGTCCCAGCAACTGGGTAGCCAGGGACGGTCATCATGGTGATGTCCCCTGGGTTGATGAAACAAGCCGGTAGCATCGAAAGGGCCGTTTTGCTTCCAATGCAATGGTTGATTTCCTTATCAGGATTCAGATCGACGTTGAACTCCCTTTTCATGAACCGCGCTACGGCTTGTTTGTAGTCTGCCGTTCCATTGTCCATGTAACCCCGATTCTCCGGACGGTTGGCTTGAACACTCAGGGCTTCTCGGACAGAAGAGTCAGCCATCGAATCGTTTTCGCCGATGCCAAAATCCAAGAGTTGGCGGTTGGGATAATCGGCAAGTGCTTTGCGTTTGGCCCGTTTGATCTTTTCGAATTTGTAGATCTCGTTGGCTTTGCCATACTGAGCACCGCCGATTCGATCGGCGAAGAGTTGTTGGAAATACGGGTCAGGTGCAGACTGGGTATTTGCAGCATTCATGGGAGTAACTTCGGTCAGCAAACGGAATGGACAGATCGAGTCGTTCAACTACCGGAGATTATAAGCCTTATGCGATTTCCATCCATCGCAAAGTCGGCAGGGCCCGTCACCGCTTTTTCAAACTCTGTGCTCTCTGTGACTCGTACTCGAAGGGGCGTGTCTTGGAAAGGTGATCGCCAGGAATCGATTCAAGCGTTTTCGAGTACTAATACGAGTACGAGCAACGCGATGTTGAGTACGAGAAAGACGAGCGTTCAGCCCAAGAGCATACCCGAATAACCCAAAAAAAAGAGCGGAGGGTGAATGCCTCCGCTCTTTGTATTTTTTAGCAATGAGCGTATCACGTAGCAACTAAGCGAAACGGTTGGTTATCCCGTCGTTTAGTGGTCGCGGTACGGGCGTCTTCCGCCGCCATCTCCGCCGCCGCCACGGTAACCACCACCGCCGCCACCATCTCGACGGCCACCGCCGCCGCCACCACCGCCGTATCCACCACCGCCGCCACCACCCCGAGGACCGTTATTATCCTTGGGTCGGGCTTCATTGCAGGAAATCCGACGTCCGGCAACTTCTTGTTGATTCAATCCATCGATCGCGGACTTTGCTTCATCCGCATTTGGCATTTCGACGAAAGCGAACCCTCTCGAACGACCGGTTTCCCGATCCGTTATGATGCTTACCTTTGCGACTTGGCCAAATCGACTGAAGGCCTCGCGTACCTCATCCTCCGTTGCTCGGAATGAGAGATTACCAACATAAATATTCGTCACTGAAACAAACCCTCGTATCACCTATGCTCGCTCAATGCGAGCTATCAACAAAACTATAAACAACCCAAGCAATGATCGTAAAGTTCCGAACCAGTAACGATCGTCCTACAATCTACCCGAGCATCCGATTGGTCGATTATCAAGGATGTAAGGGACCGAGTCAACAACATTCTTGATGGATTCACAAAAGCAAACGGAAAGAATTCAGCCGCATCGCATCAGGCGAATAACTCAGCATTGTTAGGAAACATGCTCGTTGGATCGCTGATGCTTAGAAAAAAACCTCACTGCTGGGAATTCAGCCGTAGAAATGATGTTCTTTCGGGATTTCCTTGGCCACGTACCTTTCCCAAGGGGATCTTTTCTGCCTTAGGGACCGAGAATTCGCAGCAATCAACCCTTAGAAACACAGAGATCGCGAATTCCAACCTCTGTGTTCCGCATGGTTTGTCTTGATTTGCTGGTAACGCTATCGTCGGCGGGTCCGGCGACTCGCTGGCGAGTTTTCCGTGTTTTCGGCACCCCAATCGACGCTCGCTAAAGCGGCATCGATATCGCTCAAGGTTCCTTGCGTCACGGCAGCTTCCCCTTCCCCAGCCCCACCTGGATTTTGGTTGAGCTGATTGACAACTCGCAGAACATCCAGAGGCGTGGCGAATCCATCTCCATCAACGTCAATGAAAGGCGCTACGTCGGGTGAGTTCATTGGCAACTGGGACCCACCTGGATTTGAGTTGATGTAATCGACGATCGACAAAACATCCAACGGTGATATCGCGAGGTCCGCGTTAACATCAAGTGGATTGCTCTGGTTTTGGAACGCAGAGTAGAAGGAAACCGTGACTGTCCCAACGTTACTTACCATCTCGTTGATGTCCTGAACCTCGTACTGCAGCACCACCTTGGTCTGCGAATTGGCAACGCTGTGGTTGAAGAGGATTCGTCCATCGGGCAAAGCCGTCGCAGATCCTTGAGTCGGCGGGGTCACGATTCGTACCGTGGTTGGATCAAGGTCTGCACCAAGTCCAGAATCATTGGCAAGTACATTCATCGAGATGGGCCGACCAAAGGAGGTGATGAACGCATCATTGGTCGCAAAAGGCGGAAACTCGGCGATGTTGTTGATCGTGACAATGAAGGCCTTTTCCAGGAACAATCCACCCTTGTCGGTCGCTCGAACTCGAACCGAGTAAAGATCCTGCTTCTCGAAATTGAACCTAGCATTTGTCTCAAGTCGGTTTCCGTTGATACGGAACGAAGCGTTGTTGAATCCGCCCGAACCTGAAACCAAGCTGTAAACTGCTGTTTCGTTTGCGTCGACATCCAAGGCCGATAGCAATCCAACCAATGCTCCAGGTGCCAAGTTCTCATCGACCGCTTGGCTACTAATGAGGATGTTCGTAGGCCTTTCGTTGACATCGGTGACTTGAACGCTCACAGGCACAACGATACTTGCCCCCGCTGCGTCTCGAACCACGATCGATGGCGTGTAGCTAGCCAGGGTCTCAAAGTCAAACGAGCGGCTAGCGACCAACTGATTGCCAACGATCGTAAAGTCACTTGTTGGCGAATCGAAGCTGTAGCTGAACGAATCGTTGGCATCTTGATCGATCGCTGCAAGCGTTCCTATCACTCGATTGGCACCTGCGTTTTCCGGTAGACTCGATGGGGTCAAGACAACACCAGTGGGTGAATCATTGCGATCAAGAACCCGGACGACAAATGCGTTGGTCGCCTGATTGCTCGCTGAATCCGTCGCTCGAATCCGGATGTTGTAAACGCTCTTGGCTTCAAAATCGAACGCGGTGTTTGCAAAGAGCCGATTGCCGACAATGTTAAAGGAACCATTATCAGAGCCACCTGCTCCGGAGACCAATGCGAAAGTGGTCGGGTCGTTGAGATCTGGATCGTCTGTGGTAAGTGTCGCGACCAGTAGATTCGTCGAATTCTCAGCGATCTCAGTCGAACTCAAGATCACCAGAGTCGGAACCTCATTGACATCCGAGACGCTTATGGCAAAGTCCCGGAACACGTTCTGTCCTGCAACATCCGTCGCACGAACGCGAACTTGATAAGACGATTTGGACTCGAAGTTAAACACTGCGTTCGACAGTAGTTGATTTCCGGAGATCAAGAACTGTCCGTTGTCCAAAGCACTGGGAACCAATGCGAAGGATACCGTCCCGGCTAAATCCGGATCGACTGCCGAGAGCAATCCAACCAAACTTCCAAATGGTGAATTCTCCAAAATCGTACTGTTGGAGAGCTCGAGATTGATCGGAGCTTCCTCGAGATTATTGACAAACACTGTAAAGGGCTTGGTCGTCGAGTTTCCACCCGTGTCGGTCGATCGAATCACGATATTAAAGACCGATTGCTCCTCGAAATTCAAAGGCCGAGTTGTTCGAAGGGTATTACCAACAGTAGTAAACGCTGTATGGTCACTGCTGCCCGACTGCGGCACTAAGCTATAAACGAACGTCTCGCCTGCGTCTTGGTCGGTTGTGGTAAGCACCCCAACGGTGGTTCCTGCTGCTAGGTTCTCATTAAGGGAATTAGCAGAGAGTGCGATATTCGTCGGTGCTTCATTCTGATTGATTACAAAGACATTGAGAACCTTTTCGAAGGAAGCTCCAAGAGGATCCGACGCTCGAACACGGATCATGTAACTCGATTTGGTTTCAAAGTCGAGACTGGCATTGACCCGAAGATCTGGTCCGTCGATTGTAAATAGGCTGTTATCGGTGCTACCAAAGCCATTCACTAAAGCATAGGTATGGATATCAGCAGCATCTTCGTCAGTTGTGGTAAACGTTCCGACGAGAGCGCCCGGCACGTTGTTTTCCAATAGGCTAGACGGACTCAAAACGACATCCGTTGGCGTGTCATTTTGGTCGATCACGTTGATGACGAAAGCTCGTTCAAGGAAGAGACCACCGGCATCGGTGGCTCGGACTCGAATGCCAAGCGTCGGCTTGCTCTCAAAATTCAGAGGTGCTAGAGCATAGATCTTGCCATCGGCATCAACTCGAACCAGTGCATTATCGTTGGATCCTGTTCCAGCAACCTTGCTAAAGGTCACCACATCCAATGCATCGGGATCAGTGGCCGAGAGTTGTCCGATTGGAATGCTGATGGCTTGGTTTTCAAAGGCGCTCTGTGACAAGTTGATCGCTGTTGGAACTTCGTTGACGTTCGTTACGGTGATCGTAAAGATAGACTCTAGCGACAATCCGCCTGCATCGGTGGTTCGAATTCGAACCGAGTAGCTTGGCTGAGTCTCGAAATCCACGTTCGTCGCTGTACGAAGCTGTGTGCCGACAAGTGAGAATAGGTCGTTGTCGACGCTACCTTGTCCAGAGACCAATGCATAAGTAAACGAATCCCCTGCATCGGGATCCAAAGTGCTTAGAGATCCAATCGTAGTTCCGATGGGAACATTTTCCGCAATCGTGGTTCTGCTCAGCACGATCGATGTCGGAGTTTCATTGACATTGGTGATCGTGATGACAAACGCCTTTTCAAAGAAAAGTCCACCTGCGTCGGTCGATCGAACTCGTATGCTATGGGATGGTTGCTGCTCGAAATCCAAAGGAGCATTGGTGAAGAGTTGGTTTCCAATGAGTTGCCACTTGCTGTTGTCCGCACTACCTGTTCCACTCACAAAAGTGTAGCTGTAGGTGTCAAAATCATCGGCGTCGGTCGTACCGAAGACTCCCACTAGAGTAGGAGTGCCCACCTGCTGGTTTTCAGCGATGGTACTATGGGATAGAGATATATCCGTTGGGGGATCATTGACATTGAGGACTTGAACCGTCAACGGTGTTTCGACGGACAATCCACCGGCATCGACCGATCGAACGCGAATCGAATAGCTGGACCGAACATCAAAGTCAAAAACAGCGGTCGAGCGAAGCTTATTACCGACGATGGTAAAGAAGCTGTTGTCTTGTGAGCCAGATCCGTTTACTAAGGAATAGGTGAACGTATCGCCAGCATCTGGATCGGTAGTGCTAAGGTCTCCGACCAACGAATTCACTGGTAGTCTCTCATTGATGGTATTGGGGCTGATCGTGACAATCGTTGGGGTTTCGTTGACGTTGGTTACCAGAATTTGGAATACGCGTTCCAAGCTCGCCCCGAACTGATCTTGCACCCGCGCCCTGATGCTATAGGTCTTCTTGTTTTCAAAATCGAACGAAGCGTTGCTCGATAGAGTTGTGCCATTGAGGACGAAGCTAGCGTTGTCACTGCTACCGACACCACTGACGAGACTGTAGCTTAGGGTTGCTCCAGCGTCAGGATCCGTGCCAGAGAGACTACCAATGACGGTTCCAGATGGCGCGTCTTCAGCAATCGTGTTTGCCGATAGAACCAAGCTGTTGGGGTTTTCGTTGGTATCAAGAACATTGATCACAAACGGTGCTTCGATAAAGCCCCCAACGCGATCCGTAACGCGAACACGAATGTTGTAAGTCGACTTGGTCTCGAAATCGTAGCCTTGGAAAGATCGCAGTTCGTTACCAACGATATCGAATAGCAGATTGTCCTGACCTCCTGCTCCGGGCTCCAAGGTATAGAGGTGCGAGTCGTTGAAATCAGGATCGTTGTTGCTGAACAATCCGATCACAGTACCCACCGGCTGATTTTCGAGGATGGTGTTCGCAGATAGGGTCAGGACTGTTGGAAGCTCGTTGACATTGGTAACATCGATCGCAAACGATGCCTCTGTAAACAACCCGCCCAAGTCCGTGCTTCGCACGCGGATCGAAAGCTTATCGAGGGTTTCGAAATCAAGCGGTGCGTTCGAGAGAACTTGATTGCCCGAAATGATGAAGCGATTGTTGTTCGTATCACCAGTGCCAGAGACTAGCGAGTAGACAAATTCGGTATCGGTTAGAGTGTCGGTATCGGTTGTTGTAAGTGTTCCTAGAACTGTGCCGATTGGGGAATTCTCAGCAATGGTTCTTCGCGAAATTCGAACCGATAGAGGGGTTTCATTGACGTTCGTGATCGAAATCGGGAAGAGTTGCTCGAACTTAAGTCCGCCGGCATCCTCGGTCTGAATTCGAATCGAATAGGAGTTCCTGCTTTCGAAATTGAAGATGTTACGGGTTACAAGGCTGTTCCCGACGATTGCAAAGAGGGTGTTGTCGGCATCGCCCGCACCCGAGACGAAGCTGTAAGTGTGCGAATCGCCATCGTCGGCATCGGTCGTGCTAAAAGAGCCTACAACGGTACCGATCGGGGAATTCTCAGGAACCGAAGAATTCGAGATCTTAACGTCCGTGGGTGGATCGTTGACGTTCGTGATATTCACGAAGAGTTGCTGCTCGACCGAAAGTCCTCCAAGATCAATTGCTCGAACCCGAACCGAGTAGAGTTTCTTGACGTCGAAATCAAAAGTTGAATTGGTCTTGAGCTGATCTCCGAGGATCGTAAAGAGGCTGTTATCATCCGAACCCGTACCGGTGCTGAATTCGTAGCGGAAGACGTTGTCGCCATCGATATCGGTTGTGATGAGGTTTCCAATTGTTGTTCCAACGATCACACTTTCTGGAATCGAATCCGGGGTCAGAGCCACCGATGTAGGTGCTTCGTTAACGTTCGTTACAGCGATTTGGAGGATCTGGCGGGTGGAAAGTCCAGAACTGTCGGTCGCTTCGAACAGGACGCTCAGGAGTCGTTTGGCTTCAAAGTCGAAGCTTGCCGTTGAGAATAGATCGCGTCCTATAAGTTGGAAATTGCTGTTGTCCTCTCCTCCAGGGCCACTGACGATCGCGATCGTTACGGAGTCCCCGTTGTCGACATCGGTGGATGAAACCGTGCCGATAAAGGTTCCGGCAGGTAGATTCTCACGGATACGATTGTTGGAAATGGTGATCGCAGCGGGTGGTTCGTTTACGTCCGTAACATTGATGACGAACGCTCGCTCGACAAAGAATCCTCCACGGTCGGTCACACGGATGCGGATATTGTAAGAGCTACGGGCTTCGAAATCGAAGGTAACGGCAGACTGTAGTTTATCTCCAACGATCTGGAACATGATGTTGTCATCACTACCTGTACCAGTAACTAGGGAGTATACAAGCGTATCCCCTGCATCCGGATCGTTGTTGGAGAGAGTACCGATTTCGTAGCCTGCAGGCTCGTTCTCGGGTAACGAAGCGTTGGACAAATTGATTTGTGTCGGCGTTTCGTTAACGTTGTTGATGTTGATCGTTAGGATTTCTTCGTAGGACAAACCACCAAGATCGGTTGTTCGCACGCGTATGGACATGGTAGGAGTCACTTCGTAGTCAATCGGACCGTTGACTTGAAGGTCTCCGTTTACGATCGCAAACGAGCTGTTGTGGGTGTCCCCCGCACCTGCGACTAGTTGGTAGTCGAAGGTAAAGTCCGTCAGGAAGTCCGTGTCAACAGTCGAGAACGTTCCGACGTAACGTCCCACTGCAGAGTTCTCATCGACATTGCTTGGATTCAAGTTGATATCCAACGGGTCCTCGTTGACGTTGACCACCGAAATGATGATCGCTTCTTCGTAGGTCAAATTGGTTGAGTCGGTCGACCGGACGCGAATCGTGAAACTTTGATCCGTCTCGTAATTGAACGTCTCAAGTGCAAAAACTTGATCCCCGACAATTTCGAAACGAGCATTGTCGATATCACCCGCTCCGTTGACGAGAGAGTAGGTGAAAGTTTCGTTTCGATTTGGATCCCGGCTTGTGAGTATTCCGACCAAGGTGCCGATAGGCTCGTTCTCAGGTATCCCGCTTGGGGCAACATCGATGTTGGTTGGAGGTAGAGGAGGTATTACTGCTCCGTAGGTACGACCGAATATCGGATTACCATTAGCAACAAAAGAGTGCAACCCGTTCGCCGGCGCGGTGTAGATGTAATTCGGTTGCAATTCAAGCAACGCATTGATCAAGCCATCATTGACATCCATCAAGGCCCATCCGTTAGCATCGGAGGTGGCTATCTGACCACTATTGATGAGTAGAGTCCAGTCAAGCAAAACTCCAGTGTCAAAGTTGAAGATATCTTCAATGGCTAAAGTCCATGCACCAGGGCTATTGAGCCCATCGAAGGCGGCTAACGATTCAGCGGGTTGAAATCGACCTGTGTAGGGTCCAATTCCAAATGATATCGGCGTGGTTGCTTCGTCGTCGAGAATCGTGCCGAGCATGTTATCGGAGTCATCCATAGCGCTTGGATCCGATAGCTTTAGAATTCTCGCTGTGTTATCAGGGGCGATCAAAGTGATTTCCATATCACCATTCCAGCTGTGTAATATGTTTAGCTCGACATCAAGATCATTGATTGTTGGTCCACCTGACGGAACATTGAGCGTGGAAAAGACTGTTGCTAGATCCACGATGTCAACAGGTGTGTTTTCTGTATAGCTGGCAGCACCGCCATTGACAACAAAATTAGGCAGTGGAAGATCGCCGTTGTTGAACACTCCGTCAGAGTCGAGGTCTTCGAAAACAAATGCATAGAAGCGATTGTTTTTTCCATATCCAAAATCATTCCCTTGGGAGAAGTCAGAAGGGTTCGTAAGATTTACGGTGTAGAAGCTGTTGGGTGTCGTTAGCGTCCAGCCAGATAAGTTTACTCGTACCGTGTAAGTTCCATTGGCAAGCGTTGGGAATGCGTAAAAGCCCGATGCATCGATGACAGTTTGCTGCTCTCCCGTATCGAACAGAGCATTGTTGTTCGTATCTAGGTACACAAATCCACCAGAACCCACACCGCGTTCAAACGTATCGAAGGTAGCGCTGTTGTTGAAATCCTCAAAGACCGACCCTGAAATCCTCGCAGCCGTGGCGGTGCCGCTTAGCCGTATTACTGTAACAGACTCATTGCTGTCATTGTTGTTAATCACCATATCCTGAGAAAAGGTGCCGGGCAGGGTCGGACTGAACCTTACACGAATCACGATCGATTCACCAAGGGCAAGCGATCCACTGGTAAATCCTACAATTGAAAAAGTTGCTGGAATATCGATCGAGTTGATATCCAGGTTGCGCGTCCCTTGGTTTCTAATCCTTAAGTTTGCCTCCACAAACTGCCCTGCAACGGTCGAGCCTACATTAAAAGTCGATCCTGAAGGATATTCACGTGTGGTATCAACAACCGATATCTCGGGATTCCCGATACCACTTAGCAAGGTTGCTGCGTTGATTCTTCCATAACCGTACTGGATGTGTTTTCCAGTATTGATATCGTACGTAACGCCTCCGATGAGATCGGTGTTGTTGCGCATTAGCGCGCGCATTTCAGTCGGACGAATCGTCACGCCAACCAAGTCGGCTTGAGCCAACGCCAATGCTGCAATACCCGACGACAAAGGAGTTGCAGAGGATGTCCCGCCAAAGCCTGTGCCACCTGTTCCCGTATAGTCTCCGCTTGCATATCCGGCGGCTCCTGTGCGGTCGGTCGTGTCGATCGCTAAAGTACCACCGTTGCTAGGAGCTACCAAATCTAGCGGTGTGCCGTATTGGCTGTAGTTGGATCGGACTCCTTGATTGGTAGTCGCTCCTACGGCAATTACGCCGGGAATGTTAGCCGATTGAGCTGCTGGCTGGCTGACACTGGCCGCACCGCTATTGCCCGATGCAAAAAGGTATGTTGCACCGATCCCGTTGCGTCCAATGGTCGTGCCGTCGACCAAGGCGTTGTTGATGGCCGCAGACGAAGCCCCGCCACCCCAAGAATTATTCACCAAATCCCCGGCGTTCCATGTGCCTGTACCATTGGACGTGATACCGGCCGCGTAGCGGAGCGCAGCGGCAATGTTCGCTGTGCTAGCGACATTATTGCCATCAAACATCTTGATTGAGATGACCTGAGAACGATAAGCCGCACCGGCCACCCCGAGACTGTTGTTTCCACGAGCAGCTGCTACTCCAGCCACTGCAGTTCCGTGAGCATCGGTTCCCTGAGGTTCTGATTGATTGGTGTCAAAGACGAAGTTCCAACCGTGAATGTCGTCGATCCAACCGTTCCCATCGTCATCAATCCCATTGCCAGCGGTCTCACCGGGATTGGTCCATATATCCAAATCAGGATGGGTCGATTGCACGCCGTCATCGATTACTGCGATGACCGTCTGCGGAGATCCACCCGGGTTAATGTCCCAAGCCTCCGGCATATCGACGTCCGCATCAGCGAGCCCACCGGATTGGCCAGTGTTGTTCAAATGCCACTGATTTCCAAACCTTGGGTCGTTGGGGACCAGAAACCGCTCCCAATTCTGATAAAAGTTCGGCTCAACCCACTCGACGAATTGACTGTTCCTGAGCATGTTCGCTCTGTCGATTGCACCACGTCCTGTTGTTTGTGCGAAGCGACCTACGAATTGATCTGTAGTACCTTCGAGCGGTCTGTAGCTTGCTACCTCGGGCAATGCAGAGAAAAACTCTTGGGCCGACGTGCCGGCTTTCAAGTCGACGATGAACTCATCGAGAACCGTCAACTCAGTGCCTGTTGTGGTGGTGATGAAAACCGGAGCGGTATAGGCAACTCCGGGAATGCGTCCTAAGTTCGCCAGCAATTCCGGAGTGATCGGTTCGCTCGATGCATAGACTCTTGCTCTGCCCCCAAGACCAAAATCACCTTTGAGTGTTTCGGGTAAGTCCACCGAAGATTGATTCAACCCAATCACCAGCTTGTTGGTCGAAATGTTCAAGCCGATCATCTCTCGATCGACCGCATAGTACGAGTCCACATTCCTCATCTGTGGCTGAGCACCCGACAATGGATCCCAGTTGACGTTGTTCCACACAACATCGCTTGCCATCATCGTCCGCAACTCCAATCGCTCGAATCGATAAGAACGACGAGCCGACCTTCGGTTTCTCTTGAACATGCTCAATCTGACCTCAAAAAAGAACGCGGAAAATCCGGCAGGCTGAGGAATTGGAATATAAAAATGCCGCTGCTGCCGTGTGGTTGGTTAGATCGTCCGTCAAAACGACCCCCAAAGAGTATAAATCGAATCGGTCGAGCTATGCCGCTTGGCATCCGACAAATTAGAAAAAACCACCCCCCAAGAGGGGGGCGGCCCAACAAATGTTATCGGTTAATCGGCTCAATTGCTACAGATTCATTATGGCTTTATAGCAACCGACAACCAATCCAGTCACACGAAAAGAGCCTAAGGTAACGAGCAACTAACCCCGCCAGAGGCCGGCACATAGGCCATTCGGGCATAGTCCATCACCATTCGATGACTGCTAAAACGCCAAGCCAACGTGCTGATACTGTTTCGCATCCTTTGAATCCATCCGGCAGGCAATCCATCCTGATCCCTGTCGAAAAACAGCGGTATCACTTGATTATCGAGCGCATCATAAAGGTTGCTTGCATCGCGTTCATCGGTAATCCGATCGTCAACATGGCTGGTTCCCTTTCCGATCGCAAACCCGTTGGAACCATCAAACGCCTCTGCCCACCAGCCATCAAGGATGCTTAAATTTAAGCCTCCGTTGAGGATCACTTTCTGTCCGCTTGTGCCTGATGCTTCCAGCGGACGTCTTGGATTGTTTAACCAAACGTCGACCCCTTGGATCAAGTGCCTGCAGACGTTGATGTCGTAGTCTTCAATAAAAATGACCTTGCCGGCGAATCGCGAATCCCCACGCAAATTGGCAATCTCCTGAATGAACCGCTTACCAGGCTCATCCTTCGGGTGCGCTTTGCCGGCAAACAAGATCTGAACAGGTCTAGCTGGATCGCTGACCATCGCTGCAATCCGATCGAGATCCTTGAAGATCATGTTCGCACGTTTGTAAGTTGCGAAACGTCTTGCAAAGCCTATGGTCAGCGCCGCAGGGTTTCCAATCTTCATTGCTAGATCAATCGCTTCTTGGCTTTCACCCCTTTGCCCCATCTGCTTGGCAAGTCGCCGACGCACAAAGGCTAACAACATGTTTTTCAGTGCGTTGTGAGTTTCCCACAACTCACCCGGATCGACCTGATGGATCGATTGCCATACTGCGGGTTCACCCATGTGATTTATCCAGTGTGCGGGAAAGTGGCGATCGTAAAGCTGTAGCATTTGTTCTGCGAGCCAACTTTGAACGTGAACTCCGTTGGTGATGTGTCCGATTGGAATCGAGTTCTCTTCGCGATTGGGCCACAA
>JAJTFC010000132.1 GCA_021298315.1 Planctomycetaceae bacterium | reverse complement strand
GGCACAAAGTCCACAGAGTTGCCCTACAGGAGACTCCCGCCAATCCATTCCGCACTCCACCACTCTCTATCTTTCCCCACTCCCTATCTCACCCCTCCACCTCTTTCTTCACCTCTCCGTGCCCTCTGTGCCTCTGTGTTTCAAGCCTCTTTTTTTAAACACAGAGGCACAAAGTCCACAGAGTTGCCCGACAGGAGACTCCCGCCAATCCATTCCGCACTCCACCACTCTCTATCTTTCCCCACTCCCTATCTCACCCCTCCAGCTCTTTCTTCCTTCTCCGTGCCCTCTGTGCCTCTGTGTTTCAAGCCTCTTTTTTTAAACACAGAGGCACAAAGTCCACAGAGTTGCCCTACAGGAGACTCCCGCCAATCCATTCCGCACTCCACCACTCTCTATCTTTCCCCACTCCCTATCCCCCCACCGATCCGACAACTGAATCTTCATCGTTCGATAACTGCCGATTCACAATCCCCAGCAGTTCTTTCAGACTCTGTTTAGCTTCCAAGAAGCTCACGTTAAGGGGCAGCCTGAATCGTAGACAAGCCGCAATCGACAGATAGACTCGTCGCTTCGTAGTTCCATTCACGCGGGTAGTTTCTCGCGAATTTTCACTGATTCTAGGAGTGCATTGCTATGCTAAAACGTCGAGGATTCACACTGGTCGAATTGCTCGTGGTGATCGCTATCATAGGTATCCTTGTGGGTTTACTCCTGCCGGCGGTCCAAGCTGCCCGAGAGGCCGCACGACGGATGTCTTGCTCGAGCAACATTCGACAAATCGGGTTGGCTTTCATGAACCACGAATCCGCCTACAAGTACCTCCCTCAAGGTCCCTACGATGGCGATCCTAGCCTGCCGGGCATGGTCTACAACGAACCGGTCGGAGCTTATGAGTCAGGAACCACATGTTGCAATGCAGCATCCCCCAAAGGCTGGAGCCACTGGTTCAAAATCCTCCCCTTCGTCGAAGCACAATCGGTCTACAACATCGCACGCTTCGACCTACCCCCCATCCACTCAGGTAGGCCCGCAAACTACAACGGCGAAGACGATGTCGCACGCTCGATCATCCCGATCTACAACTGCCCTTCGCGACGCACCGGAGCCGTCTACGGGACTGGCCTATTCTCTCGCTGCGATTACGCCGGTAACGCAGGTTTTTACCAAGGTGAACTGCATGAGAATTTCGGCGACATTCCTCCAGCACCTCTGGGCATGAGCCCCCGCCGAAACGAACGTACCCCAGAGAACTTCGGCACCATGCCAGGCCGCCAAGGCATCATCGCTTGGTCTGGACAAGGAGCCAAGCGGCGCTTGCGCGACATCATCGATGGATCGTCCAACTCCATCATGGCTTCGGAGAAGTGCCTTCCTCACAAACGATTCGGAAACGATGGCGGTGACAACGAACGCTGGAACAACGCCGGTTGGGACGAATGCGTAGTTCGCTGGCACTTTCCTCCCAGGTCGGACTTCGACCCGTCCATCATCGTCCAAGGAACCCCAACGGACCCTACCGGAACCGGAACCGTTTGGCGCCGATACTTCGGGTCGAGCCACGCCGGAGGCCTCAACTCTACCTTCGCTGACGGCTCGGTACGCTTTGCATCCTTCAACGTCGATCCCATGGTGTGGATGTACCAATGCGTGATCGATGATGGTCAGATCATCAGGAATGACGAGTAACCACTTGTCCATCCACTCCGACGACTCTTGGAGCTCTCCTGCTCCAAGAGTCCGCCAAAAATACCTTTCCCCCCCTCCCCGGAAACAATTCCCCGCGAATAAGTCCGAGCAGTCTTCTATCCACCGACCAGCCAACGAACGATCATGACAACTACAAAGTCCCTCCTGCTATCCCTTGCCCTCGTTTCGCTATTGAGCTTTGCAGGCTGCTCCAGAGCCACCGGGCCGATTCTGCCACAAGGGGAACTGACTCAAGAGCAACTCGAAAAGATCAAGGCCGAGGACCGCGCGATCGAAAACGAAGAGAGCCAAGGCAGCATCAAGAACTAACCGATCCAAGGAATGCATGCCATGCGATTTGTCTCTCTCTTCCATCGACTTGCACTCCATACAGGGTTGCTCATCGCAATCCTCGTATCGCAATGCGGTTGCGAAAAATCCAACAAGCCGATTCTGCCGAGCACGATTCAAAATAGAGGGAGCAACACGCAAGCCCCCTCAACGAGGATCGCGCATCCCGAGTACGCCAACTGGAGCCGGTTTGATGTCGGGACTCAGGCGATTCGCGACCGTGTCGTCTCGAACGCGTCGGGCAATGTCCATGTAACCACAAGCTTGACTCTCGCCGAAAAAACGGATGAACACGTCGAGATCGTATCGCAAGTAACCGTCCAACGACCCAACGAAGCGATCCAGGAAAACCCACCCGAGTCGACGCGTTTCCCAGCTACCTTCGCTTTGCCCGACGGAATGACCAAGGAGTATTTTCAACTCCCAAGCCCCAAAGCAGTCAAAATTTCGGAAGAGCCCCAGGAACTCGCCGGTAAATCCTTCGTAGCAGACGTCTACGAATGGACCGAAAGCAACGAGACCGGCCCAATGAAAATCAAACTCTGGAGGAGCGATGAGGTCCCCGGCCGGATCTATCGCCAGGAAATGCTTATCGAATCGAGCCAAACGACAACCACCGAAGTGCTGCGTCAGGTCGAAGGCTCGACTGTTTTGCCCCAGCCAAATTTATAGTTTTGAGTTGATCGAGCAAGTCTCGAAGTTCGCAAAGTGGAATCTTCAGTTTTTCTCCCTTTCTCCCTTTCTCCGTGCCCTCTGTGCCTCTGTGTTTCAAAACCCTTTCAAAACCACATAAGGAAACACTTCCGGGATATGAGAATCCCAAACTCCATGTGGACTAAGAGCCCAGCCCCCCGAATCCTTGGGATTCGACGGATCCTTGTTCTGATTGAACCTTGAGAAATCCACACGCCAAGTATCTCCAGCCTTCGGTGGCAGATTCCGAGGCTCGGACAGATCGAGCATCGCAAGATCCTTCCAAGGCACTGCCACCTCAACGGTCCAACCCTTGTCCTTATCGGATGGGTCATTGAGCGTTCCATCGACATGCACCGCGGCTTGAATCGACTTGAGATCCCAGTCGAGAAATGCCCACCGAAGGCCCCTAGGGTGCTTGGTGAATCCTACCCCGTTGAAGACTTGGGACTGCACATTGGATTTCGTCCGATCGAACTCAGGCCACCGAGCGATCCCGGATTTTTCATAAGCCGACTGCCACACGAACAGTCCATCGTAGATTGTTCCATGCGCGTTGATCTCGAACTCATAGTATCCATCCTGACCCGCGATGAAAAACTCCACGTCGTTGTCTTGGTAGATCGGATCGTCCTGCTTGGTGAACTTGGCCGTCACGTTGGGCTCCTCGATTCGGTAGCCAATGTACAGATTCCTCTCATCCCAAAGGACCGAAACGTGCGTCTTGAGATGGGTCGGTTGGCCACTGACAAGATCGACGAAGCTTTCGGAAACACCCACGCGATTCCAACCCGGCTCGTCGAGCTTGCCATCGATACGGATCGGTTCGCGGACCTGCTGTGCCTCGATTTTGCGTATCGCCGCAGATTCAACCGGCGGGAATCCAACAGACTCTTGGGCCAACCCACAAGCTCCTTCAAGCACCAACGCCAGCGCGATTGCGACGATCCCGAACGACCAAAAGCGACCAATAAACATTTGCATACAATCCCAATCAACCCATGGTGTATTCGTCAGCGTGTCCCTCGAAGCCTGATTGCTATTGTAACCTACCAGTCCGACCGATCCGAGAACGGAATCCTCCGGGCTCGATTTCGGATAAAATCAGGGCCCTGGATTCCCTTCCCAATACCAACCATCCCACGAAATGCCATTCATGCGATTCCGGAAACTCCTGTGCCTAATCCCCCTGTACTTGCACTCGATCGCAGCGGCTGATGTTCAACTATCTGCACTCTTCTCCGATGACATGGTCCTCCAACGCGATCGACCGATTACCGTCTGGGGCTGGGGCTCGCCTGGCGAAAAGGTCCAAGTCTCCCTAACCGGCGAACCGGCCATAGGCGAACCGGCCCAAACCCAAGTCACCCAAGATGGCAAGTGGACCTGCACCCTGAATCCCTTACCAGCCTCTACGAAACCCCTCGAATTGAAAGTCTCTGCGACCAACGAGATCCTGCTCAAAAACATCCTCATCGGCGATGTCTGGCTCTGCAGCGGACAATCCAATATGGAATGGGGACTCGGCGGCTGCGATGCTCCAGAAGATATCCGATCGGCAAACTTCCCCCTAATCCGACACTTCGGCGTCGAAGCCAACTTTGCTTCGACCCCCCAACCGAACGTCAAAGGGCGTTGGAACGTCTGCAAACCAGAAAACGCCCCGGGATTCACCGCCGTCGGCTTCTATTTCGCTCGACGGGTCCACCAAGAAACCGGTATCCCCATCGGTCTGCTTCGATCCAGCGTCGGAGGAACCAATATCGAATGCTGGATGTCTCAAGAAACCCTTATGAATACCCCATCGCTCGAGCCCTATGCGAAAATGATGCGCCAGTCGCTCGCCCAATACCAACAAGACCTCCAAGCAGTCATCCCCGAAGTCGAAGCTTGGACCCGTCGCTCTAGAGATGCACTCGTCTCGGGATCACCAATCCCCATGCCCCCGGCCATCCCCGAATTTCCCTTCGGTGAAAAAGCCTTTCGCCCCAGATGCGTCACCCTTCACAACGGCATGATCCATCCGCTGAAACCCTTTGCCCTCAAAGGAGTCCTTTGGTACCAAGGCGAAAACAACGCTGGTAACCCTGCCGATGGCCTTCAATACATCGAAAAGAAACGTGCGATGATCAACGATTGGCGCCAGTGGTTCGCAGATCCCGAACTCCCCTTCTACTTCGTTCAACTCGCCGCATGGCAAAAACCAACCCAAGACCCAAACCTCGCAGACGGTTGGGCCTTCTTTCGAGATGCACAACGCCAAGCCCTAAACTTACCCTACACCGGCATGGCCGTTGCCATCGATATCGGCGATGCAGAGGACATCCACCCGAAAAACAAACGCGATGTCGGGGAACGTCTCGCTCGCTGGGCGCTTGCCAAGCAATACTCGAAAAATATGGAAGTCTCCGGCCCTCTGTATCGCTCACTGAGGATCGAGGGCAACCAAGCGATCGCGCAATTTGAACACGTCGGCAGCGGACTGATGGTCGGCCAAAAACTCCATGGATCCCGAGTCGAACCATCCGAAACCGATTCCCTCAAACGCTTTGCCATCGCCGGCCAAGATCGCAAATGGGTCTGGGCAGACGCCAAAATCGTCGGCTCGAGCGTCGTGTGCTCGCACCCAGAGGTCCCACAACCCGTCGCACTGCGATACGCCTTTAGCATGAACCCCCAGGGCGCAAATCTCTACAACAAAGACGGGCTACCTGCCTCCCCGTTTCGAACCGATGACTGGTAAGCCAACGTCTACCTACTGAGAATCGATACCATCCTGGGTCGGTCCCGCTCCAAACGGGTCGTATCGACCGATAAGCCCAACGAGACTCCCATCTGCCGATAGAACTCAGCGAGCTGCTCGCTCCACGCCCCTCGGACGACATCCACAGGGGTCTCACTGCGATCATTTTTGCAATCCAACGCAGCGCCATGCGCTAGGAGCAATTCAACAATCTCTGCATGACACATGAAGGCGGCCAAATGCAATGCCGTATTGCCATCCCCATTGGTTACCTTGACGTCCGCTCCCTTTTCAAGCATCTCACGGACCAATCCCAATTGCCCCCACAAGGCCGCTTGGGCTAGCGGCGTGGCCCCCCCTGGCAGTCGCTCGTTGATCTTGCCTGGATCGCTAAGCGCTCTGCGAATCGCTCCGCTCTGGCTATGGGGTTCATCAATCTTCTCCTGCAAGGCCAACGCAGACGCGCGGTCCACGGCAGAGTAAAAAAGGAAGTCGTTGCTGATAAAACCACTTGGAATCTGAACTTGCAAAATATGCATTCCAGGTTCCGGGAGAATTTCGAGCCGTATTCCAACCGCGTCCCCCTGCTGCTCATCGACGGAACCTGCAACGCGCTTACCATCGACGAAAACCCAAGCGTCCTTGCCAAAGTAACGACCGCTAAGCCGCAATAATTTCTCCTCGGACGTCGCGATCGGAAAGACCTGCCGACCTCGCTGCTGCTCGATACTTCCCGATGTCCATAACTCGGGCTGGGGATGATTCGCAGTGGCCTCAGAACCCATTCTCGCCGTCACGGTAAAGACCAACTTACCCTGCTCAGCCAAACTCAACAGCTCCTCGGTATCGGTCGCTTGCGATCCATCGTCCGTGCCAAATCGAATCCCCCCCTGGGTTTTCGAATCCCCAAAAAACTCCTGTTCGCATGCACTCTGGCTATCGAGCCGGACCCCATGACCTCGAAGCTCAATCGTCCCTTGCCTGGAAGCTTCTACCAATGCACGCATCAGTTGCCCAGTTGCCTCCAACTTGGCCGTCTGGCGATTGACCGTTACTTGCCTAGCAAACGCTCCCGGGAATCCGGTGCTACCTTCGAGCACCATCTCCCAAACCGGATCGAACCTAGGACGCCCACCCCATGACATTTGCCAAATACTTCGCTCCGGCGCTCCGTCCTCGATGATCCGCTTGAAGAAATCGAAGTCGATGATGTTCAATCGGCCTTGAGGTAAAATCAGCCAACGATCGTAAGCTCCTCGCCACGTGGGTGCGTCCATTCCCGTTCCAGGTGTATTCGTACTGACCAAGTGAGGCAAGCGATGGCAATCCCCACACACATTCGGCTTGGGCTTACCCGGGTCCAAATCCCCATCGACGTGAAAGAGCTTAAAACCCTGCTTCGCTTTTTTGGAAAGCTGATTGTCGTAAGCCCGCCGCGGTGCAGGAGGATAAGGCACGTTGAGCAGAAACCTAGCCATCGCATCCCGCTCCTTAGCGCTGAGCAATCCTGCTTTGCCTTCGTCGTTTTTCGATTCCTCGCCAACCCGAGCCATCGTCGATGCCAAACCTCCGTCGATTAAATGACGGGTAGTCGACTCCGGTGAATCGATAGCGCTGTTGGGTTTCACTCCGCGGTGAATGCTCGCACTGTGAATGCCTCCATAAGGATCGCCGGGGATACCGTCCCAATGAAACGGAGCGGTATCTCTCAATCCTCGCACGGGCATCGTCGAACGAGGCATGATCTGTTTGCCTCCGGTGACAATCGGAGTCGTCAGAACCCAAAGAAGCTGATCCGTATGACCGTCCGGATGGCAACTCGCGCACGAAAAAGTACCGCTCGTCGATGCCTTGGCTGTCGTAAAGGCGATCCGACCATTCTTGACCACCCCATCGGTCGGATCCTCCAACTGAATGGTTTGCGTGCATCTTGGATCGCTGAAATCCTCGATGCCGATCCGCTCGACCGTGTTTGACGCTGCGCTGAGCACCCAAGCCGTTACGGGTCGATTGTCGCGATACTCGATGCTGACCCCTTGTGGCACCGCCCCAACCGCACAGCGTCCTAGAAGTTTTCCAGAACTCGCTTCAATAATGGAAAAGCTGTCCGAGCCAGCCGCAGTCAAATAAAGGAAACGATCGTCCAAACTTACCTCGACCGCAAATGGAGTCGCTTGGGCCGTCTGATGGGTCGGATCCTCCGGCGGTAGCGGTTCAAGTTCCATCCAAGCGACGCTGGGCTTTGAAGTTACCACACTCTCGGTTCCCTTGGTCCATTCAACGGTGGTGATCCGATTCAGGAACGGTCGATTGCCAAGTTCCGCAAGCCCGTGCTTTTTGGTCCCAGCCCTACCGTTGACATCATTCCTCGCATCGGTCTGCGCCACAAACACTCGTCCCTGGGAGTTCACCGCGATTCCATACTGCAAGGTCCCGAGGGAGGATACCGTCTCGAGCAATCGATCGCTTTCGATATCAAAAACAAACAAATCGCGGTCGGGAACCTTAGGGTTCTTCACGATATCGACGACATGCCCTATCGATAAAACGTTATTGTTTTGAATCGAGTGATCCCAAGCATCAAAGGTGACCAAATCGCCGTCGATATCCTCTTTCTTGCCACCCGATAGCTGCGTTTGATTATTGGATTCAAAAGGAATTACATAGAGCCGCCCATCTCGAACAGCCATCCCACGCGGGTCTTGCGCCGGGATCCTCAATCGCTTGGTGATCTCGCGCGACGTCGTGTCGATCACCGCGATTTGGTTCTCGCTCGATAGAGAAACATAAGCCTTCTGGTTGCTGGCGAAAACGATTCCAACCGGCTCGTCGAATCGTGTGGCTTGTGTCTTTGGATCGATGTCTTGAATCGTATGGACGATCTGAAAAAACGTCTGGCTCGCCGGTTCAATATCGACAATCGATACCGAGTCCGAAACGTGATTGGCGACTTGACTTTCTTGTCGATCACATCGACCGTATGGTTGGGCGTGTTGGCGACAAACACAAAGTCATCCTTGGTAATGATCGGATGGAACTGAGGGCTCATCATCGCAATTCGACCGCCGCTCGCATGCACCTCGGTAGCCTGCGCTCGGTCTTCGATTCGGATCGTCAAGGCTGCACCAATGACTACGAAAACCCACGCTAGGGAGACGCTCGATCGCTTACTCGTAACCGAATCAATAGGCAAACGCATCATCTTCCGGATCCTCTCGATATTCTTGATACTTCCAGTCAGGCTTCTAAGACGCAGAAACTTATGTCAATATGCCCGAAAAAATCCCTATTAAGAAGGAAACAGACTCTCCCCGATATAGCCTCCAGAAAAGTCCTTTTTTCCAAAACGATGACGTCAAGCTGAGACATAAATCAACCGAGAGTCGTCTGAACCGTTATCGGTTCGACTAACGTTTCGGCGATAGGCTCGAGAGAACCAGCAACACAATGCCCGCGACTGTCAGCACACCTCCGACAATCGGCGTCGAGTTCCCCAGCAGACTCAACAGCTTGAACTGCAAGCCCATCATGGGAAGAAGGAAAGAACCGATTCCAAAAATCAACAAATAAATGCCCCAACTTCGCATGGCGTGAACTCCCTAAGAGAAACATGAAAGGTTTACAGTGATTTCCTGAGTCGATCCTATTCTCAAGCATCAATTGGCCGTTGTAAACCCCTGAGCCCCTGAGAAATCCCGCTAGAAAATTGAGCAATGGGGTTTTTTTGCAAGCTCAGCTACGGATCGGGTAGGCAGTCAAAGCGTTGGTGATGTCTATTCAAAAGAGGAAAGATAAGTACGCAGTTGAAAAGATCCCATCTGCCGATCAACCGAAAGAAGTTTAAGCCCGATCGCGATCCGGGCTGCGAAGAGATCCTTGCAAGATATCGATGGTGTTGTTTTCGGACTAAGCAAAAGGAAGGACTGGATGAAAAAGAAGCTCAAGTCTGGCGTGACGCCGGGGCCTTTTATCGAATCGGTTTTGTTCGATCGAACGCGGATCGAAGACCCAAGTCATATCATCATGAGTTACCCCAAGGCACTGATCTACTCGTTTAGCGACAAAGGGATCGAACCGATTGAGTACAAGCAAACCGAGCACTACCGGGTAACACGGAGTTTTCTGGAATCACCAGAGAGAATGCTTGAGCACCTGTTCAAAGAAGGCGCCTAAGTCTTTGATCGATCAAACCCCGGCAGAACCATAATCTTCGCCAACAACCACTGGTCCTCTGTTTTGACCCTGCTTCCACTGTCTGTCCTCTGTGTGTCCACCGTCTGGCGACAGGTGGCTACGGTCAACCCGTAGCCATCTTCTGCTCCTTTCTGCTCCTTTCTGTGTCCTCTGTGTCTCTGTGTTTCCCCCGCTTTACGATCTTTACGATGGCAAATTAGATGGATCACAACAGCAAGACAAAACGTCGCTGAAATCCTTCCCTAACTGGGGAAAAGCGTCGATATCGCATTAAGGACGATGATGGTCTTCTTGGCTTGGAACGCCGCGACGAGCGATACTTGCCGCCTTGGCGAGAAACCCTCTTCTGGCAATCCGGGTTGCTGCCCAGGATCCAGAGCCTCTCTTGCGTTTTTAGCTCTTTGCGCCACAGCGGAAAAATCGCAGCGGAAAATGCTGGCATTACCAAAGAACCTCTGATTCAATACGTGAGATCCTAGATTCACTCGCACCAGCCTCCTTCGACAAACTGACAAAATGAATCTTCCTACATCAACCTATAATCCTTCGGACATTATCCAAGCGGTTGGCCTCTCAAGTGGATGGGTTATCAGCCATACCAACAAAGCGGAAGACGGATTACTGCGGCAGGCTAATGGCTGGGCCAAGGAACGACTAGCCTTATCGAGCGGGTCGAATTCCGATTCCCATCAGTATCAGGACTCAGATATCGCGTCGACCCTTCGTGTTTTGGAGGATTGCCGCGACAAAGTCGTCCGGCTCTTTATGAGCGAAGCGATCCACTGTCGTTTCTCGAATCCAACCCCGCAATCGATTCAAAACGTCTTCGGCTTAAAACGCCTTGATCGTGTAACCAATAGTTTTCCGTTTGACGCGATCGAACCGCAAACGACCTCGTTCCACCTATTGGAAATCCTGAACAGCTCGAATCCTAAAAGAATTCGGGGTGTAGCGATCAACGACCTGATACGATTGGCTATCCATTCGGGAAGCTCGATCACCGATTTCTATCCAGATTCTCATGTGTTAATCGCGAATCTGGCTTCGTTGCTTATTCGGTTTCATCAGCAACCACAAACAGATTGCCAGCCACCAGCGAGCAACCTGCCAGAACGCAGCCTGCGCGTAAACTGGGAAGCTACGCGGAAACGGTTCCCTCGGCTTAAGCACCCGCCTTTGCAATGGATTCCAGCTCCACAACTCCAGCGTCCCTCGGCGATGATGCTCTACGGGTTGTTTGTCCTACGATACGGCCGACCCGTCCCCAGTGTACCCCTCGATCGCCAAGGGATCCGGAGTCGGCTTGAGGATTTATTCAAACGAGGTTTCACGGTATGGCCAACCTACCTTGCTGAACACCTCAACGGCCTTTGGGCCCATGCGGCAGAAAGGGAAATCACACTGGATTATTATACCGAGGAAGTCTCCACAATCGCCAAACGCGTTGGAAATTGCCTCTTAGGCCGGACCCCTGTCCTGCCCAAGCTTGTACGTTAGTCATCGTTCAATATATTCAGTACAATCAGTATACTTGAAGGAAGAGAGTGTGTGCGATGGATTTTGAATGGGAGGAGTATCCGCTGGCGATCAAGGAAGAGATCCTTTCAGACTTAAGTGGCCACGACGAGCTTATCGAGTCTTTGATCGATTGCCCAATGGAGCTCGGAGGATTCTCTATCGATAGCTTCCCAGGATTCCGCTTGATCGAGTTATTGCACCCAGGTCGATCCTTGAATTCCGTTTACTTAGCGATTACCGATCCTTCGAAAACGCCCATCCAGAAGCGTCGTACCGTTTGCATTAAAACCTCCGATTTTCGATCGCATTCAGCTCGCTTCAGCGTCACCGAACTGACGGACTGTTCAGAGTCAATCGATCGTGAAGCCGCAGTGCTTGGGCATCTTGCGAAAACCACAGATCTCATGGGTATCGTTCCCAAATTGCTACACCATGGTTCCGTAAAAATCGGACCTATCTCGGCCCCTTATTTGGTCACTGAGTACATGACTGAAGTCCAAAGAGCTCGGCCTGAGGATCTTGGCTCCATCGAAAACATCAATGATTTACTTGGCATCTTGGCTAAAATCCACCGTGCGGGAGTAATCCATGGTGACCTAACGATAGAAAATCTACTGGTCGAGGTCCCAATAGGAAACATTTCGATGAACTCACGGGATCCAAAAAAATCGACAATCCGATGGAGAGTCATCGATTTCGGAAGTGCGATGTATCGGCCAAAGTGGGGACTTGGCCAGGAAGCAAAGCGACCGAATTTCGTTCACCGTTTAGCCGGTTCGCTCGATGAGATTCGCTATGCTTGTAGGCCGGATGCCTCTTACGATGTAGCTTGTTTGGCCATGATCATCCAAGAAGCAACGCAATTGCAATTTGCAAAGGAAAGGGGTATAGAAACCGCCAACGTCAGGGCTTTATGGGATCAATTGACCGACCCTAGACCGGAGTATCGACCTTCAGATGCAGAGAGGTTCCGTCGATCGCTTAAATCGATAGCCGATGGCGATCCTATAAAACCTCGTGCATATATCTCAAGAACACTTCGTTCAAGTTTTCGACGCAATCCGAGATCGGTTGGATTGGGTGCTAGTGCTGCGGCGGTCTTACTGTTTGCCGGAAGTTATGCTTTCTATCAGCGGGAACTGAATCAGCAAGCGGGTAGACTGAATACCGAATTGAGCACAACCGTCGATTCTTTACTGAAAAGCAACTCGAGCATGTTGCGTCAAATGACCGATCTTGCAGCCATGGAGCGAATAGGTCTGAGTCAGAGCCGAACACAAATCAACGGTTTGATTTCAGACTCTTTGAGAACCCTAGCGAACACAAAGCTCAATCAAACCACTAGAATTGCAGCCCTGCGACTACTATTGGATATCGCCGATTCGGTGCTTGAGGTAGAGAAAGCTGAGGCGTCGAGCGAATGTTTGAATCGAACGATCCAAGCCGTCTTGGAACTCAAGGGTCAAGCCATTGGAAAGCAACTTGAAGTCGAATTGTTAGAAATCCAAGCCAAGAGTAAGCAGTTGCAAATTGCGATGGATTACAAAAGAGCATTACCGACGGGCGAAACCCATGAGGCGTTTGCCAAGTCGCTTATCTCGAAATTTCTCTCCTTGGATCTTGAGTCCACAGGCCCACGCATCGCTATTCGACGGGATGGACTTCGTTGCGCTATGAATTTGCTACTAAACGCGTTGTATCCATTCCGAGGAAACGCGTGGGTACTTAGCGGTCATCCAACGCTGGTCGAACGGGTTTATCAACACGCGATGCAGGGTATCTACGAGAATTCCATCGAGCTTACTTTACCCCTCGCATCGCTTGAGACCGAGTTTGGATACCTCATTCACAAGGGTTTTCTGGGGAAGGAAGAGCAGCGAACGTCGAATGAGTCGGACTCAATTCAATTCGATCGAGTCCGAAAATTGTATTATACCGCTCAAACGCGTGTCAATGGCCTACCCCTTGAACTTGTGCCATTCGAAGACATGGTGATGTATCGAGACTTACGTTCGAGGATTCCAAATTTACTGGGTATGTCTCTTGTGCAATCCGGAAATTTCGTGGAAAGCAGAGAGCAACTTCAAGCTGCTTGGAGCGAGAGTAAAAAAGAGCTTGAAGAGGCCTCCCGTTCGATGCTCTGGTTAAAACGAAATGTCCATACCGCATGGGACTTGGCGGACTCCTACGTCAAAGAAGCTTTACAAATTGCACCGATGGATGATCCAGTTCATTTGGATTTGCTGCGTGCTTCCATTCCTTATCGTCGTGATGCGTACCTTCTTTCCCAGCGTTGGCTGCAACTTGACAACACAGGCGAATCGCAGACGGCATTATTGGTCAATGGATTACGCTGGTTTCGTTGTGAACTTACTCTAGACAACCTAGAAGAAGCTTTGCGGATCCTCGAGCAGACGGACGATATCCTGGGGTTGCGGCAACCAAGAACTGGCCATGATTCAGGCGAAGTATTTCTGTTAGCCGCCGCGTTCCTTCATGTCCGCTCGCCGGACAATGAGCGCTATCGAGAGATGCTCGACTCGCAAATCCATTCGGTACGCGGGTGGTTACTGACTCAGATGTCACTGGAGATGGAGAAAAGTTCCTCGGATCCTCCCCAAAAACAGTTCGCCTTGCAATTGGACTCGATGATGGATCTAAAGGTGTTCAACGCGCTTCATCAGGATTCCGCTTGGCAATCCTTGAGAGAATTACTTCAGCGTGTCGCAAGCCGATGACAAGTTCGTTTAGGATTTGGCTCTTAGCATTGGCATGATCGAGTAAGCCAAACTTCTGTAATGCAAGCCCCCCAGGAAAGATTTTCTGAGGAATGCGCGCGACCGGCGCAAAGCACGCTGAAACCTATGGATTTCAAACGCAAATCGCTTCTGATGATTGCAGGCCGGCAGCAAACGAGAAATGCGATCCGTTTCGTTTTCCCATCCGTTGGATACTGCTCGGCAAATTCAGGTCCCTGCATTTCCATTGAAAGGAAAAAGCAATGTTTCAGAGAAATCGGTTCATGACACCCCTTATGTTTCCTTGGGTTGTTGTTGGCATGATCTTTTTTGGGGGAGTTTCCCCCAGGGAAAATAACGTTTCAGGCGCAGTCGTTGCCGCCTTTGACTTCGAAGGAAATTTGAACTCTTCGTCTGGAGGCGCAAACGCTGTTTCTAGAGGTTCCCCCCAATTCATCAACGCAATCCATGGCCAGGGATTGTTGGTGAACTCTGGAAACTATGCGGCGATTGCAGTTCCCCATGCCTTTGTTCCAGGGATGAAAAGCTTTAGTGCAGCATTGAGATTCAAAATCACCGGTTTGCACCCGGTAATGGCTTGGGCTCCATTACTTAGCATGCAGGGCAATGACTTTTCCGAAGGTGCGATACTTCAAGTTTCGCGAAATGATGGCATCATCGACGGCCTGAGGTTGGGTCTACATGATGGTTCTGCTTACGAACAAACGGACTATCGCCACTCCACTTCATTGAAGGACGCGTGGCATCATGCCGCCTATGTCGTCAATCGTGCGACATCGCAGGTCTCCCTCTATCTCGATGGGCTCAAGGTTGCGAATCGGAATCTAGGACTAGGGAGTATCGACCCATCCTTTGATTACCTTTTAGGGCAATATGATTTCGTTTTTGCGCGCAATGGCCATCCCCGTTTCGTCGGTGGACACGACATGTCGATCGATGAGGTCTATCTCTACGATCACGCTCTAGAAGACAGTGATGTAGCCTTACTCTCCGCCGGACCGCAGGCTGTACCGGAACCTTCGACGATCGCTTGCTGTATTCCTCTAGCGATAGCCATCGTGCGTAGACGACTCGGGCGTAGACGACTCGGGCGTCTGACCCTCCCAACCTAAGTCGTCCTTGAGCGATTTGCGGATTTCCGGTGTTCCGAGTAAAACCTTGCCATTACATGACGCATCAAACTCTCTTTTTGAGCACAGGGAATCGGATGGCAAGGTTTCGTATTCGCAGTTCGCTTCTGTGGGGAACTTGGTGTCTTTGGATGTACGCAAGTTCTGTTTTTTCGCAGGACAATTTGCCTCAAACAGACACACAACGAGAAATCAAGTTCACCCAAGGCTGGGTCGTGTCCAGTGGGCAAGGTATGCAACGAGGTCGTGCCTCATTGCCGACCGACCCCATCGAATACGCATGGATTTACGATCGACTGCAGATGCCTGACATTGATGCCCAGGCATCTGCGAGTGCCGATGGATTGAGTCCGTGGAAACGCATCGAAGCGGACGAACAAGGTGGCTTTGGAGGACGCGAACTTTTCGGTGGACTGCTTGCCGTGAAAGTTAAAGTACCCGAGTCAGGGATCTGGCTCCTGGATGCCCAGGGACACAGCTCGGTTCGCATCGACGGAACTTCGCGAGTAGGCGACGTCTACTCGAATGGGTCCGTCGAGTTGCCCGTCTCTTTAAAGGCCGGAGAGAACTGGTTGTTGTTTTCCAGTGGCCGGGGCAGGATTACGGCAAAACTCAAGCCAGCGAAACAAGCGATTTATCTTAGCCTCCGAGACACGACGTTTCCGAGTGTATTGAGGGATGAACCAGGCGACTGGCTCGGATCGCTGCTAGTCGTCAACGCCTCGGATCAAACCCTCGATGGCTTGAGCATTACGGCCAAAGCCAACGATTGCGAGCCGTTGGCCTTGGACGTCCCGATGATCCCTCCTCTGTCTTTGCGAAAGGTACCGGTCAAACTTCGTACCACCCCGAGCAGTGAAACGACTTTGGAAGCGAACGAATTGAATGTCTCCGTCGAATTGACCCGATTAGCCACAGGGGACAAGCTCGATCAGGTCGAAGTCAAGTGGCCGGTGCGAAGCTCACAACAGATGCATCGTCGAACGTTCATCAGTCAAATCGACGGAAGCGTTCAGTACTACGGTGTGGTCCCGCCTAAAGAGGGCTCGTTGCGATCGGATCGAGCCCCTAGCATGATCTTGACGTTGCATGGTGCGGGCGTGGAAGGGGAGGGACAAGCCGCCGTCTATAGCCCCAAAGACAACACGTATGTGATCGCTCCGACGAATCGCCGCAATTTCGGCTTCGACTGGGAGGACTGGGGACGTTGGGACGGACTCGAAGTCTTTGAATTGGCTCGCGAGCGATTCAAGACCGATCCAAAGCGATCGTATTTGACAGGCCATTCGATGGGAGGTCATGGGACTTGGCATATTGGCACGTTATTCCCTGACCGTTTTGCAGCGATTGGACCTAGCGCCGGCTGGGTCTCCTTTTCGAGTTACACAGGTCGTGGTGGAAACGCCCAACAAGACCCCTTGTCGCAATTGCTGCGCCGGCCCCAAGGTGGCAGCGATACGCTGGCAAGAGTTGAGAATCTCAAATCCCAAGGGGTTTACATCCTGCACGGAGACGCTGACGACAATGTACCGGTCGATCAAGCTCGAACGATGCGACAGGAGTTGGCCAAGTTCCATCCCGACTGGGTTTACAAAGAGCAAGCTGGGGCTGGCCATTGGTGGGGAAACCCTTGCTGCGATTGGCCTGCGATGATGGACTTTTTCCAGGCCCACGAAATTCCGGATTCGTCCCAAATCGACTCGATTCGATTTGTAACTCCTGGCCCGCATATATCCCCTGACTGCCATTGGTTCACCCTCGGTTGCCAGGAGCGGATCGCAGATCTATCGACGGTCCAGCTCGATCGAGATCGACAGACTCAAAAGATCTCGGTCAAAACCACCAACATCGCCTCGTGGGGGATCCGTTTATCCAAGCTCTTGGCTTCGGATACCCCGTTGCCGGTGAACTTGAATTTGGAAATCGATACACAAGCCCTCAGCGTCGCAGGCATTGCGGGACGCGAGCAAACGGTTTGGTTTGATAAGGTTACTTCGGATGGTTCTGCGACTCTCTGGCGACAACGCAAGCCGTCACAACACGAACAGGCACAGCAAGAGCAGCTTTCGACCCCCCGCGACCCAAGCCAATACGGGGTCTTTAAGGAAGCGTTTCGCAATCGGTTTGTATTGGTTTACGGAACCCATGGAGATCCCGAGGAAAACCATTGGATGCTCGGTAAGGCTCGCTATGATGCAGAGACCTTCTGGTACCGGGGCAACGGGTCGGTAGACTGCTGGAGCGATGCGGACTATTTGGCACTTGCGCAGCGAGACCCTCAGAGTCTATCGGATCGAAATGTCATTTTGTACGGAAACAGCACCGTCAATGAAGCTTGGGGATCCTTGCTTGCTCGCAGTCCGGTACAGTTGCAGCGCGGCAGTTGGACACGGGGAGGTCCCGAGGTTATCGCGGAGTCTGTGTCGATGCTCTTGGTGCGTCCGAAGTCCCTCGATACCCAATCCAAGGGTCGAGGATTGGTCGCAGGGATAGGTGGCACGGATTTGGCGGGGATGCGAGCTAGTGCCAGGCTGCCGATTTTTTCGTCCGGAACAGGGTATCCCGATGTGCTAGTTGTGTCTCCAGAGTATCTCAAGACCGGGAGTGAGGCGGTCCGATGGACCGGTTTCTTTGGAACCGACTGGAGCGTCGGCAACGGAGAGTGGTTGCCTTAGTTTGGGATCCCTCATGCTTCGAAGCAAAACCAAAAAGCCCCGCTTGGAGGACCTCCAAGCGGGGCTTTTTTTAAAGCGCCAATCCCTCAGGGAACTTACTCAAAGTCTTCCCGAAATCAGCTTTTGATGACGATGGTCCTAGACGTCGCCTTGGGAACCTTGGGCACGCGAATTCGAAGAACTCCGTCTTTGAATTGCGCTTCGATATGATCGCTGGCGACCTGCTTTGGTAGACGGATCGCGCGAGCGAAGTTACCCGCAGATCGCTCGGATCGGTGTTGCACCGAGCCATCAGCGACGCTGGCACAAGCCTTGGTGCCCGAGACATGGACTTTGTCTTCGAGCAATTCAAGCTTGAGATTCTCCAAGGACACTCCGGGCAAATCGAGCAGCAGCTCGTAACCTTGATCGTCCTCGAAAACATCCAACGCGGGGGTGAAAGCTACCGACGCAGGAGCTTCGCACCCTCCCTCGGAGCTAGAGCCGTTGTTGGTTTGCGAGCCCTTGGTCGAACAACCCTTGTTCAAGACTTGGTCGAAGATGTTTTCCATCTCGGTGGCAATGTCTTGCAAGGCCGACGGAAATTGTCGGATTTGGAAAGGAAACTGAGCCATGGCGAAAACCTCTCTCTCGAAAACGAATCGATCGCGGGGTGCTCGACAGACATCTGTCAAGTTGGCAGCACCTTTTTTTGATCAAAACCACAAAAGAGCAAGAGCTGTGCCAAACAGGAGAGATGGCGTGAAATCTTTGCAAAACCGCAGGCTCGCAAGGATCCGATCGGGGTAGGAGGGCTGGGTATCCCTGATTGACACCGCAGGATCCATCCAAACAATGGAATTGCCCGTAGAGTCTTGGTTTTGTAGGGTTGGCGTTCGGTATTTGCGATTCTATATCCCTTGCTCGTTTCTATATCCCTTGCTCCGGGGTGCACTTTGGCTCGAAAAACTGCAGGCATGGTTTCCTTGTTTTTAATTACGCTCGCGGGCCTGCTATCGCTCATCGCAGGATGCCTTCCGAACGCAGCAGAAACCGGCTCGGGTTCCGGCTCCTTTGGACTCCAAGCGTGCCTTCAGTTACCTCGAGAAACTCTGCAAGATCGGCTCTCGGACCACAGGCACGGCTGGAATGCTGGAGCAGCAACGGTTGCTCGGGGACCATTTTGTAGCTTTGGCAGGAAAACCCGAGTGGCAAGTGTTCATGCACAAACACCCGCTTACGGGCCAGCAGGTCGAGGTGAAAAATCTGATCGTGCGTTGGAAACCGGAGATCAAGCAACGCGTGCTCCTGTGCTCCCACTACGACACTCGGCCCTATCCCGACCAAGACCCGAAGAACCCAAAGGGACTATTCGTCGGGGCCAACGATGGAGGCAGCAGCACGGCGCTTCTGATGGAGCTTGCCCATGCGATGCCTCAAATGGATTTGAAGGTCGGTGTCGACTTTGTTTTTTTTGATGCCGAGGAATTAGTCTACATCGACAACGGAATGACTCTCGGAGATTACTTTGTCGGATCGACTTACTTTGCCGAGCAGATTGTTTCCGCCCCATCGCAAACGACCTATCGTGCGGGGATTTTGATGGACATGATCGGCGATAAGGATCTGCAGCTTTCCTGGGACGAGGTCAGTTTCAAATACGCGCCGTTATTGGCCAAGGAGGTATGGGGAATTGCTAAAGAGCTGGGGCTCAAGGAATTTAGTCCGCGAGTTCTCCATTCGATTCGAGACGATCACCTTCCTTTGAATCAGATTGCCAAGATCCCGACGATCGACATCATCGACTTTGACTACCCGACGGTCGCCTCGCGATCCCGCAGTCACTGGCACACGATGGCCGATACCCCGGACAAGTGTTCGGGCGAATCGATCACCAAAGTCGCAGCAGTGGTGATGACTTGGTTGCAGCGCCAGAAGCCTTAAGGTTTGGATTTGAATATGTCCACACAGGACCCAACACGATGCGGGGACCTTGCGGTTGAACTCCGAGAAATCAGCTTTGACTACCGAGGAACCGTGGTCCTGGAAGATTTGCAGTGGCAGGTTTCGCGTGGGGAATTCCATAGCCTACTGGGTTCAAGCGGATCGGGAAAAACAACACTTTTGAAATTGATCGCCGGTTTGCAGCGGCCCTCGAAAGGCGATCTATGGCTCATGGGGCGTGAGTCGACCAACTTTTCTTCGCACCAAAGAGGAATCGCGTTGGTTGGCCAGACGGCTGCGACTTACGACCACTTGAGTGTCTCGGAGAATTTGAAGCTTGCGGTGAAATTGTCCGGAAGCAAACCGTTGGGACTTCAAGAGGAATTGGTCGGTCAATTTGAACTAGAGGGGGTACTGGGTCGAAAGCCAAGTGAGCTCTCAGGAGGGCAGTTGCAGCGATTGGCTATTGTCCGTGCACTGCTCAGTGAACGTTCGATTTTGCTTATGGACGAACCGCTTGCGCATTTGCAGGAGTCCCTGCGGAGCCCCATACGCAGACTGCTGCGCCGTTGGCAACAGGACCGAGGGCTTACCTGCATCTATGTCACCCATGATTCCCAGGAAGCTTTCGAGCTCTCCGACCGGATCAGTGTGATGGGAGACGGCAAGATTTTGCAGACAGGGGATTTGCAAAGCGTGTATCGAAGGCCGAGCTGCAAGCAAGTTGCCGAGTTGCTCGGAAGACCGCCAGTGCAATGGTACCGATCGGATCGCCGCAAGGCTCTTGTGGGCTTACGCCCGAGCGATTGGCGGGTTCTGAGCGTCTCTTCGCCTCGAGAGGATTGCCAGGAGATCTTCGAAGCCGAACCGCAGCGCGTGCGCGTCACGGGTCGGCTCGTCAGCTTGCACCAAGTCGAATCCGCGGACTGGTGGGAGGTGCAAGTCGGCTCCGAACGCATCTTGGCCGTCGGCTCCTACGGAGCTTGGCACAACGAGGGGCGAATTGGAAGCTCGGTGGAGCTGACCAATGCCCATCCGATATGGCTTTGATCGCAGGTGGGACTCAAGAGTGGTTGATCGTAATGATATGACCAACGATGAGCCAAATTCCAACGAACAAAATACCCACGATGGTATTTACGATTTCGATGGGCATAGAAAACAAAGCCTTTCGGATCGAGGATAAACCAGCCATCCGTAAAGCTATTCGGTCGTTGGGGGAAGAGCCCAGTTGCCCGATCCGCATCTTGCGGAGATCAGGGGATCGGCATATGCGGTTTGGAAATCGATGAATAATTCATCGGCTCGGACAATCGTCTTAACCAACAAAACTGGAACGGCGTTAGGTCGCTCTGAAAACTCTCCCCAAGAGGATCGTTGGGAAGACCAAAGCGGCGATGAGCAAGCCCAACCAAGGGCCGGAATAGATCAGGGCAAGTGTCGCATCGATAAAGAGGATATTGAGGATCGCGGTACGGATTGCCAGCCCAAGATCCGGGCCTCGGAGAGTTCGAATCGAGTTCCAGGCCCTTCGAAAAACGGGGACCGCTAGCAGGAGCATGATGCTAGGAAAAATCCACTGCGCAGAACCGCCGCGTCGTTGGGCGATTTGCATCAGCGAGGGGCTTGGGAATCTCCAAATCGTCCATGCAAACAAACAGATCCCCGCAAGGCTCGTCAACCAACCGAACCACAGACGCCGGCGGGATTGGACACCGAGAAATTCTTTTCTAGCGGCGATGGTAAATCCCATGACATAAAGGCAAAAGGCAGCCGGGTAGAACCAAAGGTCTCCAGAGAGATCCGGCAGTTTAGGCCCGGTGGCGATCGCCATACCCATGCTTAGGTTCAGCCCCCGGCACAATCCCATAACCAACGGGGCAAGTGGCGTTTTTTTTAAGGGACCGTCGTAGGCGAGAATTGCGGTGATCAGCAGGATGCCTACCGCAAGAGTTTCAAAGATCGAGCCATGGATGCTGTAGGCAGCCGCGCAAGCCAAAGCCAGTCCGATCCCGAGCATCGCCGAGCCCACAAAGCGGGCTTGGGCCAAGCCGATTGAGCCTCGGACGATCGGTCCGGGTCGATGGTTTGCCAGATCTTCGTCTAGATCAAACACGTCGTTGAGGACCATTCCACCCCAATAGAGCAGAATCGATGCGAGTGCGGCAAGCAGCCCTGCAGCGGGCTCAAAGACCGAAATGGAAAAAGCACCACCGAGGCACATACCTGCCAGAGCATCTGCGGCGCTGGTGAAGGTGTTTGGGACTCGAACCAACTGAGCCCAGTCTTTGAGGGTAGCGGTCTTGGCCATAGATGATTTCGAATTCGATGGGGGCTTGGGTTCACAGCGCTGCGATTCGGTCCGACGGAGAATCGCTCAGAATGGTCCATTGCGTTTTGACCAAGGTCATGCCGTCGCGAATACAGATGTAGTTGGCAAAAGCAAGAGGGTCAGACTGCACGATGGCTTGTGGATCGCCGGGCATATTGGGAAAGTGCATTGCAGAACTGCCGGAACTGGCATACAGGATCGAGTCCTTCAGGCAGCATACAGGGCGGTGGACATGTCCGAAAAACACGCCGCGAACACGCCCGGAATGGGAAGCCAGAAGCTCGTGGAGTTGGTGCCCGTTGTCGATCCGCATCGTCCGATCGATCCACTCGCAATCCAGCTCGATGGGTGGATAATGCAGAAAAATCGTCCAATGGCGATCGGCCTCGGCCAGGAGTCTCCTGACGGATGCAATCTGCCTGGCACATAGCTCTCCCCGGGGATCGATCTGACGAGAGGCTCTTGCGTCGAGCACTAAAAAAAATTCACCGCGAACCTCGAACCAATAGGCAAGTCGGCCTTCATCGCAATCCACAGAGTGAATTTTCCAGTCTCTTGGGAGCGAGCCACGAAGGCGTTGGCTGAGCACTTGGCGATGGTCGTGATTGCCGACGGCCGTTAGGACAGGCAGACCGAGTCGTTGCAGTCGGTCCCAAGCTTGATCGGTCGAACAGCCCGAATCGCCATCGAGATGTCCGCGATGCACCCAATCTCCGGTGTGGAAGATAAAGTCGATGGGGTCTGGGATCGCAGCGATCCGATCGCAAAGCTGATCGAATCGGGACTTCGAATCGATGTCCGGGGCAATCGCATCGCTGGCCCAATGGGTATCGCTGATATGCACAAACCGGATCGCTTGGTCCATGGGGGTCGTTGGGCTCGGGTTCTTACACTCGGGTTCTTACACTCTTGGAGCTTGGGCAGCGATCAGATCGACCATGGCTTTGGCAAACCAGGGCAGATCGTCGGGTTTGCGGCTCGAGACAAAGTGCCTGTCGACGACCACAGGGGCATCGACCCACAGAGCCCCGGCATTGACAAGATCATCTTTGATACCGAGCGATCCGGTAGTCCGCACCCCCCGATAGACATCTGCGGAGATCGCCAGCCAACCGCCATGGCAGATCGCCGCAACGCACTTTTTGGCGTCCGAGAAGTCGCGGATAAGTTTTTTGACTTTGTCGAGGCGTCGCAGGCGATCGGGCATGAACCCTCCGGGGAGCAAAACGGCGTCAAAATCCGATGCCTTCATGTCCGCAATGGCCGCATCGGATGTACAAGGGTAGCCGTTTTTACCCGCGTAGACTTCGTGGGCTTGCTCGCCGGCGACGATCACCTGAGCACCCTCTTCGATCAACCGAAGCTTCGGGTACCAAAGCTCCAAATCTTCGTAGATGTCGCCAACGAAAGCCAAAACGCGTTT
>JAJTFC010000017.1 GCA_021298315.1 Planctomycetaceae bacterium | reverse complement strand
TCCAGTTTGATCTGCTGGGAAGTGATTGTGAAATTCCGATCCATGTAGGGAGCTTCTCGCTCGATGTCCGGCTTAGCCCTCTCGACGGCTGCATCATAGATCGCAAATGCGATCGCCAAGACTCTTGGAGCAGTGCGAAGCTCTCGAAGATAGATCTCGAGCTTTCCTTTTTTGGACATCTCGGCATAAACATCGTCGATCTGCTGGAGAACCGTAGCGTACTTGCCATAGGTATTCAAGTCGCTTGCAATGAAGGCTTTGAGTTTGGTCTCTCGATCGGCTCGCTGCTGCTGGATCTTGGCCCTCTGGATTCCAATGAGTTGACCTCGGGAACGCTTCTCGACGTTGGCCAAGGACTTGATCCTTGTGGCATGCTTGATTGCAACACCTCGATCCTTAGCCCCTGCCTTTTCCATCTCAGAAATTTGCCAACTGTAGAGTTCGACGATCAAAGGTAGCCTGACGGTTCCTTCGTAGTTCACGAAACTCTCGGTACGATTTCGAACCGTGCGGCCAGGATATCCAAGCAGGAAAACGACGTCCCCTTCATCGATCCCCTTGGCTTGCACTTGCAAGGGTCGTTTGGGTCGATAGGGAATGTTTTCAGGCGAGTACTCGGCCGGCTTACCATCAGGTGCGGTGTAAGCCCGCATGAAAGAAAAGTCGCCCGTGTGACGGGGCCATTCCCAGTTGTCGAGTTCGCCGCCAAAGGCTCCGATGGAGATCGGAGGAGCAAACACCAGTCGAACATCTTTGAGGTTGGTATAGAGGAACAGCACATAGGTTTTGCCGACGAACATTTCGGCGACTTCGGCGCGCATCCCAGGATTGTCTTTTTCAGCTTGCAGCTCGATTTCCTTCTTTCGTTTGTCGATGGCTTTGGTGCGCTCTAGAGCCGTCATCTGCGCGGTGGCTACCGAGAGGACTTGTTCCGAGACATCCGAGTAAGATTCGGTGATACGAACGGTGTAATTCGGAGCGGGGACTTCTTCGGCTCGGTTTTGCGCGATAAAACCGTTGGTCAGTAGATCTCGTTGGGTGGAACTGGCCTTTTGGATCGCATCAAAGGCGCAGTGATGGTTGGTGATGATCAAACCATCACTGGATACAAACGAACCGGTGCAACCGTTGACTCGGCAGATGCCATCGACAAGGCTCTTTGCGGTGGGATTGAAGATCTCCTGGGGCGACAGTTCGATGCCACGCTTCTTTAAGCCGATATTGGAAAGTTCGCTGATAGGGAACATTCCTTCGTCGCATCGTGCCCAGGACAAGGGGATGCTGGTAGCCATCAGGCTAAACACAGCGAGCGAGCAAAAACGAGAAACTGCGTTCATGGCGATCCTCAAGGTGCAAAGAACCAACTTGGAGCGAACCGATCGCCGGCTATTGTGGGCTAAAAACGGACCGTTGCCTAGAGTTTGCCGCAGATCATCGTCGCATTGTGTCCACCGAAACCAAAGCTGTTGTTCATCGCGTAGCGAACCTTGCGATTGCGGGGAGTCAGAGGTGTGTAATCCAGATCGCAGCTTGGATCGGGAGTTTCCAGATTGATTGTCGGTGGGACGATGTCGTGGTAGCAGCTTAGGATCGCAAGGATCATTTCGATACCGCCGCTTGCACCCAGAGCGTGTCCTAGATGGCCTTTGGTGCTCGATATGGCCACGGAGTAGGCGGATTGGCCGAAAACCGACTTGACCGCCACGGTTTCGGCTTTGTCACCCAGCGGTGTGCTGGTTCCGTGAGCGTTGATGTAGTCGATCTCGGAGGCATCGAGTTTGGCATCGGTCAGTGCATTTCGCATCGCCATTGCCGCTCCGCGACCTTGTTCATCGGGAGCCGTGATATGGCCTGCATCGCAGGAACCTCCATAGCCGAGAACTTCTGCATAGATTCGCGCACCGCGAGCCTTGGCATGCTCGAGTTCTTCGAAGATCAAAATGCCTGCCCCTTCGCTCAGCACGAACCCGTCTCGGTCTGCATCGAACGGACGACTGGCTTTTTCTGGAGCATCGTTTCGGGTCGAGAGAGCCTTCATGTTGGAAAAGCCTGCTACACCCATGTGGGTTATAGCTGCTTCGGTGCCACCTGTGATCAGTACGTCAGCTTCTCCATAACGTATGGATTTGAGGGCATCACCCATGGCGTTATTGCTCGAAGCGCAAGCGGTGGCAATGGCGAAGTTAGGACCGCGAAGTCCATACTGAATAGCTAAGTTCCCGCCGGCTGCATTGAGCATCATCTTGGGAATCGTGAAGGGACTGACGCGATCAGGACCTTTGGTGTTGAGCCGAAGGTTTTGTTCCTCGATCTCGTTGAGTCCTCCGATACCTGAGCCGACAATCGCACCGCATCGGTGGGATTGCTCTTTCGAGAAATCCAGCCCGGAGTCTTTCACCGCGTGGTAGGCCGCCCAAATCGCAAACAACGAGAAGCGGTCGAGGCGTTTTACCTCTTTGGGTTCACAAGACACACCCGGATCGAAATTGGGAACATCCCCACCGAAACGCACTTTGTGGTGCGTGGTGTCCAAGATTGTCAGCGGATGGATCCCGCTTCTACCCTCTAGTATCCCATTCCAAAGGGAAGGGACTTCCAAAGCCAATGGCGTAACACACCCTAGCCCTGTGACGACGACTCGACGATTCATGCAACTGCTATCTGAAGAATCAAGGGTTGCTTGACGAGTTTGTCAAGCAATCCCATGTGACTGAAGATATGATGCGAAGGAGATGATCAGCGAATGTTCGCTGCTCTTCAATGCAACCGCTTAGGATTGTTTCTCAATGTAATCGATCGCCTCACCGACGCGCTGAATCTTTTCAGCCGCATCTTGTGGGATATCGATATCGAATTCTTCTTCGAACTCCATCACTAGCTCAACGGTGTCGAGCGAATCGGCACCTAAGTCATTGACGAAGTGCGTGTCGCGAGTGATTTTGTCTTTCTCGACACCGAGTTGTTCGGCAACGATATCAACGACTCGTTCCTGGACTGATGGCATGGTCGGGATCTCCCCTTCAACAAAACTTAATTCCAATAAACGAAAAACTGCGCCGACAGCATCGTCGGCAGGTGACAAAAGATAGAGGATTGCAGTAAAACCGGTCAAGCCAGAATGATCGAATCGATCGGGAATCCGAACCGGATTCCTCGGGTTTCCCGGATGCAATCCTGGGATTTACTTGCCCGGAGGCCCCAAAGGAGGAAGGCCCGCCGGGGAAGCCCCAGAAGGGATAGTTGGCAAACTCGGCCCACTTGTCGCTGGGAGCGAAGGGAGGCCCGGCAATGAGCTTCCTGACCCAGTGGGTAGTGCTGGTAGTCCCGGTGCGGTTCCTGGCAAGGCCGGTGCGGTTCCTGGCAAGGCCGGTGCGTTGGCGGGGCCTTGGGTCGGTGCTGTCGGGAGCGATGCGGTTCGCTCTCCGGTCGGCTCGCCGACGACTTCGGTTAAATTCTCGAAGTTCACAACTTGTACTTCTTCGCCTTCGGTGTGGGTATCGACAGCCATTTCGCAAATACGCCAACCATCGACCTCTTTGATCAACGCCCAGACGACTTCGTATTCACTGCCGGGCATGCCCGGAGTTCCTGGTTCGATCCAATTGCTAGAGACCAACATCACGTTGGAGTCTTTCGGATCGATCTGTTGGGCTTTGCCGATTTCAAACGAGGCATTCGGAGAACCGATTGGCGAAATCTCTAACCCCTTGGCCTTGATCTCTTGTCTTGCGCGGGTCGAAAGCAACGACTCGATGACCTTGGCGTTACTGGTTCGCATCCCTTCCAAAAAAGCCCCAACGATTTCCTCGGGTTTGGTTGGATTGGTCAAGTTCAGTGACTTCAGCGGGATCATTTCATCTTGGGGGGCTGGGCTGCTGGCGCTGGCCACAGGCTGCCCATTACCGCTTGTAGTGGTTGGAGCGGCCAATGGAGCGGCTCCTTTTTCCTGTGCGACTTGATCTTTATTCCCTGAGTTGCAACCGACTTGGCCGAGCATTGCGGCGATGGTTGCCGCCCAAATGAAACGCTTCATGAGTTGGTAATTCCTGTGAGTGATCCTTGCGGGATGGTCTTCGTCGGATCGACTTAAGCTTTGACGATCCAAGGAGCGAAATACTCAATCGTCTCGGACTGCGTCAAGAGCATTCGTTGCAACTCGTATTGCCCTAGAAACCTGCAAATCGCTAGATTCCCGAGCTGTCTGTTTTAGCGTTTAGCGTGCTGGAAAACTTCTTTCGCAATTCTCGCAAGGAAATCCTGGGATGAAACCGTTTGAAAGTAGCACAACGATTCGCAATGCGTTCCCCAGGTCGGCGTTGCTTGTTGCCCTTGGGTGCCTTTGCCTGAGCGGTTGTCAGCTTGGTGCTCGGAATCAAAACTCTCGCGGTGTGGCGATGTACCAACAGGGTCGCTATGCAGAGGCGCTTCAGTATTTCGAGCAGGCCAAAGTCACCGATTCGGCCAATCCCGACACGTACTACAACCTTGCTTCGACTTATCACAAACTCGGCACGGCGGCCAAAGATCCACGGATGATCGAAAACGCCGAACGCATGTACAACACATGTTTGGAAATGTCCCCTAATCACGTCGATTGCTACCGGGGCTTGTCAATTCTCCTGGTGGACAAAGGACAACCAGAGAAAGGATTTACACTGCTCAAAGACTGGGCGGTGAAAAACCCTGGGCTCAGTGAACCGAGGATCGAGCTAGCGAGACTTCATCAGGAGTTCAATCAAAACAAAGTTGCCGAGCAGTATCTCAATGAAGCCTTAGCGATGGATCCAAACAACCCGCGAGCTTGGGCAGCCAAAGGCCGTTCGCGAGAAATGTCGGGCGATCTGATGATGGCTGTTCAGAACTATGAGCAAAGCCTCGCTCTGAATGCGTCTCAGCCCGAACTCTACCAACGAATCGGTGCTCTGAAAGTCCGGCTTAGCCAAAACACTCCAGCCAATCTTGCGGGTCCGGCCCCAACGACCCGCTAAGAAACCTGTTTTCGTCAGCTTTCGCTGGGATCGACCGACCTTTTCTATTATGATATCACCCGCTAGGCGTCTTGGATTTGCGGTAAAACTACAGGAGTAAGGTTGGATGCTCGATACGGTTGAGATCCGGTACGGAAAAAGCGAACTGCCAATCAGGCTCCCCAAAGGCTGCCAACCCGTGGTGGTTCGCAAGCCTCCCATGCCGCTGTTGGATAACCCCCAAAAGTCCATCGAAGATGCCTTGCGAAACGCAGTGGCATGCCAATCGCTGCAACAGGTGGCCAAAGGCTCGACTCGCGTTTGCATCGTCATCTGCGATATCACGAGACCTGTTCCCAACGGCCCGATTCTTCGAGGAATCGTACAAGAACTCCAAGCGGCAGGCGTAGCCAATTCTCAAATCACGATCCTCATTGCCACCGGATTGCACCGACCAAACCTTGGCAAGGAGATGCTTGAAGTCATCGGTGACGAGTGGGTTTTTAACAACATCCGCATCGAGAACCACTTTGCCCGCGATACGGCTTGGATGGTCGATCTTGGCCGCACCCCAACCGATGGATTTTATGGCTGGCTACTCAGGGGGGCGCAAGGTCGTCGCGCCAGGCGTTGCCGGTGAGGAAACGATCCGAACGTTCCACAACTACCAGTTCATGGCCAACCCATTGGCATGCAACGGGAATCTGATCGATAACCCCTTGCATCGGGGCCAACTGGAGATTCTCAAACTCCTGGGGCCGACCTATGCCGTAAATACCATCATCGATGAACAACGCCAAATGAGCTTTGTCAACTTTGGCAAGTGCGTCGAAAGCCATTTGCAGAGCGTCGAAGTGGTTCGCAAGTACGCTGAAGTTCCGTTCGATCGGAAGTTCTCGACTCTCATCACCAGCGCAGCGGGTTATCCACTCGATAAGACCTACTACCAGACGGTCAAGGGTATGGTCGCTCCCTTGCAGATTTTAGCCGAGGGTGGACATATGATTGTCGCAAGTCGCTGTGAAGAGGGGCTTGGCAGCCACGAGTACCGCGATTCGCAATCCCAACTGAAGAAACTTGGTGCCGAAGGCTTCATCGAACGCATTCGCCAAATGCCCTTGGCCGATATCGACGGTTGGCAAACGCACATGCTTCTTCGACCTCTTTCGATCGGGCGAGTTTCCTTGTTTAGCGAAGGCATCGAAGGCTCTGATCGGGAGCTGACAGGTGTGGAAATGATCGAATCGATCGAACAAGCCATCGAGCAGAGTGTAGCTGCTTCAGGCGATAAATCGGTGGCGGTGATCCCTGAAGGTCCCTACGTGATCCCGGTGTATCGGGGTGAAGTTTAAGCTTTCCTTTTTCGTTTTTTGTTTGCAGTCCTAAAGATCTCATAGTCAAAGCAACGACCACCATGAATATTTTTGCGAGGAAGAGTCTCGACGAACTCAATGAGGAGGCCAAGGCCGAGGGGGCTGGAACCCTCCAGCGGCATCTTGGACCAGTCAATTTGATCCTGCTTGGGATCGGTGCGATCATCGGTGCAGGCTTGTTCGTTAGAACTGCCGCAGCAGCCGCTGGGCATGCCGGTCCGAGCGTGACGCTCAGTTTTATTGTGGCTGCTGTCGGATGCGCGTTGGCAGGCATGTGCTACGCGGAGTTCTCGGCCATGACACCTGTTTCCGGAAGTGCCTACACCTACTCGTATGCCACGATGGGTGAGCTCTTTGCTTGGATCATCGGTTGGGATCTGGTTCTCGAATACGCTCTTGGGGCCGCGACAGTGGCCATCGCTTGGTCGCAATACCTCAACAAATTCATCGAGAGTTTCATAGGCCCTGGTTGGGTGATTCCGTATCAGTATTGCCACTCTCCCTTCGAGTCGGTCATGATCGATGGAAAACAGATCAGTGGCGTGATCAATCTGCCTGCTATCTTTATCCTGTTGCTTTTGACGCTGATTTTGGTTCGTGGAATCAAGGAATCAGCAGTATTCAATGCGATCGTTGTAAGTGTCAAAGTGCTCATTGTGGTCTTGTTCATCGCATTGGGATGGCAGTTTATGAATCCTGCTAACCACACACCTTTCATTCCGGAAACCACGACCATCAAAGACGCGGTGACGGGTCAGGAGCATGCTTTTGGAGGACTCTGGGGAATCCTTGGTGGTGCAGGAGTGGTCTTCTTTGCGTTCATCGGATTCGATGCGGTATCGACGGTGGCTCAAGAAACCAAGAAACCTGAGCGGGATATGCCCATAGGAATTCTAGGTTCGCTCATTGTCTGTACGGTTTTGTATATTCTTTTTAGCTGGGTACTAACAGGTATTGCTCCCTACCAGGATTTTGGCGATCCAACGAAAGGTAAGGAAGCCTCGGTGGCTTATGCGATCCAGACTTACATGACCGGATACGGTTGGTTGGGAAGGTTCATCACCGTTGCGATTCTCTTTGGGTTCTCGTCGGTGATCCTTGTGATGCTTCTTGGTCAAAGCCGAGTGTTCTATTCAATGGCGCGCGATGGACTGGTGCCCAAGGTCTTTTCGGAACTCCATCCGGTTTTTCATACACCGGCAAAGTCCAACTGGATCTTCTTTGTATTTGTGGCTCTCTTTGCAGCGTTTGTCCCAGATAGCGTCGTTGGAGATATGACCAGCATTGGAACCTTGTTTGCCTTTGCACTCGTGTCCATCGGGATCATCATCATGCGCAAGAGCGATCCAGATGCACCTCGGCCTTTCCGCACGCCTCTAGTGCCGCTGGTACCCATTTTGGCCGTACTTGTCTGTGGTTCGATGATCGCAGGACTAGGATGGGGTAATTGGATGAGATTGGCTGTTTGGCTGGCCATCGGCATGGTGATTTATTTCACCTATGGGGTGAGAAACAGTCGTGTGCAGTTGTCGCGTAGGTAGTTCGGTCATGGGATAAGGGAGCGTTGTGGAAGCAGAACAAGCCAGAATCCAGGCGGACTTGCGAGGTATCCTCGATGGCGAGGTCTTCTGCGACCCATTGCACTCCCAGATGTACGCGAGCGATGCGAGTCTGTATCAGATCGCACCGATCGCCGTGGTTCGTCCTCGACATAGCGACGATGTCGCTGGCTGCATTAAGTACGCTGTCGAGAACTCTTTGCCAGTATTTCCTCGCGGTGGTGGAACCGGGCTTGCAGGTCAATCGCTAGGGCCTGGCATCGTCCTGGATTTCTCACGGTTCATGCGCCGAATGCTTGAAGTCGATACCCAGGGCCTGCAAGTCCGGGTACAGCCGGGGATTACCCTAGGGGATCTGAATCGTCAGCTCGCCCAACATCGACTGGTACTTGGGATAGATCCGCCGATGCGGGCCGTAACGACCGTCGGTAGTCTCATTGCGATCGATGCGCTCGGGAGTCACTATCCTCGGTACGGAACTGCCGGTTCGCATGTCCTCAAAGCCCGCGCGGTATTGGACGATGGCGAGCAGGTTCAGTTGGCCAAAACATCCTGGCACTATCCCAGCACCGGTAGCCAACGGCTCGATCGCATCGCAACGGAATTAGGCCGTTTTTTAACTGAGCATAAGGACACTATCCAATCGCCACCCTGGAAGGGGATTCCAAGAGGCTGTGGTTATCGGCTCGAATCGGTTTTGGAAGACGACCAAATCGATCTAGCTCGATTGCAGTCCGGAGCAGAAGGAACCTTAACGGTACTGACCGAACTGACTTTGAAAGTCGATCGCATTCCCAATGCTAGAGCCCTAGTATTGCTGTTTTTTGAAAAGCTGGAGCTTGCTGCACGAGCGGCTCTAGAGGCTCGCAAGGACGAGGTAGCTGCCTGTGACCTGATGGACCGTCGGCTCATCGAGATCGCCCGCGAATTGGATCCTGGATACGAAGCGATGTTGCCTCGTGGTGCTGAAGCCCTTTTGCTCATCGAACATCAAGGCCAAGAGCTCAGTGAAGTCAAGCAACGGCTCAACGGCTTGGTTCAACGCATTGTTCGAAAAGCACCTTCGACGCAGCAAACTCACATCATTGTCGATGATGCCGAGCGGGATTTCGTCTGGCGATTAAGCCGACGGATTGTGCCGCAACTTGTCCGGCTCGGAGGTCCTCAAAAACCGATCTCTTTCGTCGATGATCTTTCGATTCAGCCTGAACGTATGCCGGAATTCCTGTTCGAAGTGCAGAACATTCTCAAGTCCGAGCGAGTCACCGCTACGCTTTTTGCTCATGCGGCGCAAGGCAACGTGCAACTCAAACCGTTTCTGGATCCAAACTCCGAGGAGTACCCACAAAAGCTTCAGCGGATCGCGGACAAAATAGTTGAAAAGGTCATCGAATTTCGAGGGGTCATTTCAGGCGAACACGCCGTCGGCTTGAGTCGCAGTAGTTATCTCCGACAACAACTCGGCGAGTTGTATCCGATTTGTCGCCAGATTAAAAATTGGTTCGATCCCCAAGGGATTCTCAATCCCGGTAAGCTCATCACCGACTCTCCGCAGCGGCCGATCGATAACTTGCGAACCAGCCTTTTAGCAAGCGAACCGAGCCAGTCCCAGCAACCCTCGCGTCCGATGCTACCGATCTTGGACTGGTCCGGCGAAAATTCGTTACAAGCGACATCCAGCCAGTGCAACGGTTGTGGACGCTGCCGTACGAACGCTCCAGGCGAGCGGATGTGCCCTCTTTTTCGCGCGACTCGAAGCGAGGAGGCAAGCCCCAGAGCAAAGGCCAATTTGATCCGAGGCTTAATCACTGGGGAAATACCCGCTGCGCAAAGCGAAAGCGATCAGATGCGAAGCATCGCCGATTTGTGTTTCCATTGCCACCAGTGCCGATTCGAATGCCCCGCCCAAGTCGACATTCCCCGGATGGTCGTCGAGCTAAAAGCGCAGCACACAGCCACCAACGGCCTTCGTATGACCGATCGACTCTTGTCGCGGATCGATCTGCTTACGAGTCTTGCAAGTCGTTTCCCCAGGCTTGCCAACTGGGCTCTTGGCAATCGATCGATGCGTTGGATTTTGGAGAAATCCACAGGCATCGCGATGGGTAGGCGTTTGCCTCAGATCGCAAAACAATCGTTCATGAAATGGGCTGCCAAACAGAAACTCAATCGAATGAGTCGGGCTGGTGGTCGCAAGGTTCTGTATTTGGTTGATCAGTATGCCAATTGGCATAACCCATGGGTTGGCAGAGCTCTGGTCGAGGTGATGAAACATCAGCGAGTGGATGTCTACGTACCAACCTGGCAGACCGTCACCTGGATGACGAAAATCACCTTGGGGGATGTCCAACGAGTTGGAAGAATGATCGCTCCCCAGCTTCGAAGGCTTGCCGATGCGGTGCGTCAAGGCTATACGATCGTTGCTACAGAGCCGACGGCGGCGCTTTGTTTGCAGCATGAGTATCCGAACTTGTTTCCCAGCGACGATGCAAGCTTGGTCGCAAGCAACACTCAAGAAGCAGGTAGCTATCTATGGGACATGCACAATCGCAATGAACTTGAACTCGATTTTAAACCTTTAAGCATGTCGATCATTTACCATACTCCTTGCCACCTCAGAGCATTGGATCCAAACTACAACGGCATTAAACTTTTGGAGCTTATCCCAGGATTGAATGTAGTGCATGCCGAGGCGGGTTGTTCGGGCATGGCCGGAGTGTACGGGCTCAAGCGAGACAATTATCGCACGAGTCTGAGGGTCGGCTGGGGGCTCATCAGCACGATGCAAAAGACCCAGGCTCAAATCGGCAGCACTGAATGTGCTTCTTGCAAATTGCAGATGGAACAAGGTGTCGATAAACCGACGATTCCACCGATTGCGTTGATGGCCTATGCATACGGTAGGCTACCTGAGGTCAAGACGTGGATTCAGGCTCGGCACGATAGCCTTGTGGTGCCTTGATCGTATTCGTATCCCGAACGAAGCTGATCTGCGTGGCCTGTTAAACCCCTTTCGAGTACGAGTACCGTTTCACTGAGCACGACACAACAGCCTGGCCCAAAACAAATCGTTATAGCCACTCGATTACCTGATGAACCAGTTTTTATGTATACTGCACGTTCAATGAAAACGAACTGTATAATTTTTCTCTCCCATGCGCGCTAGGTGTCATCATTTCCAACCCAAACCCCTATTCGCCCTCGGATCGAAACCTTGAAACCAAGGACAACTTACCTTGGTGGAAAGGCTTAACTTCCTACCACTGGTTCGTCTTTGCCATGGCCTCGATGGCTTGGGTCTTTGACTGCTTGGATCAACAAGTCTTTATCCTCGCTCGGGGCGAGGCGCTCAAAGCACTTCTTCCTCCGGGCACCGATGGCCCGGTGATCAATCAGTACGGTGGGTATGCAACCTCGATCTTCATGATCGGTTGGGCAACCGGAGGGCTGATCTTTGGTGCTGTTGGCGACCGGATCGGTCGTGCAAAAACGTTAGCGATCACCGTTTTGATGTACTCGCTGTGTACAGGACTAAGCGCTTTTTCGACGGGCTGGGTCGATTTCTTCATCTACCGATTCATCACAGGCATGGGAGTCGGCGGTGTTTTTGGATTGGCCGTTGCCTTGGTGGCCGATAGCCTTCCGGAACGCTCGAGAACACCTGCTCTAGGATTGCTACAAGCCCTATCGGCCTTTGGCAACATCACCGCAGGACTCATGAGTATCGCGATTGGACAACTAGGCAAGGCCGGAACGATTGACCCTAAATACGGCTGGAAGATCATGTTTGTCCTCGGTGCACTGCCAGCCTTCCTATGCTTCTTTATCCAATGGCGGCTCAAGGAACCCGAAAAGTGGGTCAAGGCTCGAGAAGAAGGACGCTTAAGTGGCGTGAAGTTTGGCTCCTACATGGACTTGTTGGGAGATCCTCGCTGGAGAAAGTCGGCCTTTGGCGGTTTGCTCCTGTGCATCGCAGGCGTTGTCGGAGTATGGGGGATCGGATTTTTCGCTCCAGAACTCGTCAACGGCGTGATCGAGTTGCAAATGAAGCAAGAGAATCCCAGCATCACCGCAGACGAGATCAAAGCCCAGCAATCGACTTTCCGTGGCATCAACGGCATCATTCAAAACACCGGCGCTTTCTTTGGCATGCTGGCCTTCACATTCTTGTGCCAAAAGATCGGCCGCAAAACAGCCTTCGTCATCGGATACTTTGCTGCCATGGCTGCAACGATCCTCTTCTTTCGAACCTTCAACGGGTTCTCAACGATCTGGCTAAGCGGTGTGATGGGCTTTTGCCAACTAGCCCTATTCGCAGGCTTTGCAGTCTACTTGCCAGAACTCTTCCCAACACGACTTCGTAGCACCGGAACGAGCTTCTGCTACAACGTTGGCCGCTACATCGCTGCCACTGGACCAATCACCTTGGGCGAATTGCAAAAACGATTGGCACCTGCAGGTTCAACCCCGGAGGTTAAACTCCAAGCTTTCCGCGATGCTTGCACCTACATGAGTCTTTTCTTCCTCGTCGGACTCATCGCTTTGCTATTTCTGCCCGAGACCAAAGACAAATCATTGCCGGAATAATCAAGCCATTAGTTCATCACGAGCCAACCCGGTAGGGTGGCTTGGAGGATCTCCAGTTCGGCTTTGTACTCTGGGGTACCAAGAGCTTCCCTCAATCGGGCTTGGACAGGCTCGATCACCTCTTTGGGTAAGCCTTGGAACTCCGGCGTGTAGATTAAATAGGAGAGTCGATATCGAAAGAGTCGTGACTGCAAGTCGAGTTGCCGAAGGGATCGACCGTTGGAATCGGCAGGACCTGTGCTTGAGAAGCTCTTTTCGAATCCGCTCGTACCATGGACTTGGTCTCCGAGAGGCGATTCGTCCCGCATGAGCAAAGCATCGGCAAGTGCCTTGGCCGCAGTGTCGATCCGCCTTTGAGTGCTCTCGGTACGGAACTCCGAGGGTCGATCAAGAGCCTTATTCATCGACTCGTCCATCGCAATCGATTGACGCGTCTCATAACTGGCTTTGGTGATCAGATTGTGAACACGGATTTGATGTTCTAAGACCATTAGCGCGACAAGATCGCTGTGTGGCGTAAGGTGCAAACCAGGTCGGACTCTGGCAGGCAACTGCGAAAGGTTCGCCCCCGTTTCTACATCGACCTTCTGAGGATCATTGCGATCCAAGGCAAAAAGGTTACCCAAGTGCCGCATATGGCCATGGGTGCCGGTAACATACCAGCCTCCCCACCGGGTTTCGAACAGACTCCGATAGTCGGTGGTGTAGCTGCTGCTACCGGTCCGTGGTCGTCCGGTTGAATCGGGATAAATCGATCGTACCAAGTACCCTGGCACATTTTCGGTCCGGGTCGTTGCATGGCAACTGAGGCACTGACCGCGATCTCGCACAAGCTCCACCTGTTTTTTCGTCTCCTCAATGCTCGATGGCTCTCCTTGGGTAGGCTTCGGAGCGACTTCGAGAGTGTAGAAGACAGCACCTAGAACAGGATCGTTGGCGGCCAATTCGAGAATCGAACTTCCCGGAACATACCCCACATACACCGAGTCGTTGAAATACAAAGCTCGAGGGTTCGTCGGGGAGATCTTGTGGATCTGCAAGCTGGTCTTCGAAAAAACCAAAACTTGAGACTCCGCTGGAATCTTCAGCTCTTTGAGCAAACTTGGCAGCACGCCATATTTTTCGTCATGTTCGAGAACGACTTCGCCAGACGCTAATTTTCGCTCGAGCACTGCAACCGGGTCGCTCGGTTTGCTCTCGGAATAGCGAATCGGTGGAAGATCAAAGCTATCTTGGGCCAACGCGGGCAGAATTGAAGGTAAGAAAGCAATGGAGTTCGACAATACCCAAGGAAGCCAAATTCTTGATTTTCTGGCCATGGATGCGATCCTCGACGATGCTAGAGGGTTGGACAGATTCCTTCGCCGACTCCTTCAATTGTATCGAATCTCAAGAGTGAAGATCCAATAGATTTAAACAAACTAGACGATCTTGCTGTGCGACGAATCGAAGCAGGCTAATTCGTCGCGTCGTCTTGAAGCACCGAGAACCAATGCTCGATTGCAGCAAATCGCTGATCAAGTTGCAAAGAATCGGTCACTGGAGCGCTTCGGAACGATCTTGGGCTCAGGAAACCTGTTGATAGATGACGCAATTGCGATTCCCAGTCGCTATGCAGAGGTGTGTGTGTTCCAAAAGATCTCATCGTGCGCCGTATGCCTTGGAGCAAGAACCAATCTTCAAGCATTCCCGAAAGCCTGTTCTCTTGATCGCTTGCCTCATAGGCAAATTCACCGATTCGCTCCGGACGAAACCCGTAGTTGTAAACATTCGATGCAGCGACTTGTTTCTTGGCCGCTGTGATGCCAAGGAGCATGTCGATCCAGTGTTCAAGCGTAATTCTCAAGCGATTCAGGGATCGGGCCCACAGTGCGCCTCGATCCAAATCGATGATGAGTTGTTCGAGAGCCATGCAACGTACTTGGCGGATTGAAACAAACGCATCATGGAGGATCGGATGTACTTGGCTGCGAATTTGCTCGGCTCGAATCGATTTCGAGATACTCGCAAGGAGCCTGATCAATGGCTCACAAACTAGCACGTCTCTGACCACATCATGGCGGCTAGGTTTCTCGCTACCCGAGAAGATATCAAGCAGCTTCCAATTGCTATTTTTGAACTCATCGAGTCGATGGATCCACGACACAGATCGCAGTTGGCAAATAGATGCGAATAACTTGACTCTCTCTAAATCAGGTGTCCAAAGGCATGCATCGATTCGATGGTAGCGTTGGAACCACCAAAGGGTAAACTCAACTGGACAACTCGGAGGAGACATATGCAAATCGGGGAATTGATTACAAATGGGATTGTTCCAGAGTGATTGGACTGCAACCCCATTTCAATGGAATTCACCTGACTGCTCGGCGAGGATTTGGCAAAGCCGTTGGATATTACGGATCGTAGGGGTCAATCCAAGTGATCGTACATTCGGCATCTTCGTTACAAAAATGCTAGGCGGATGTTTTGATGCTTTGGTTGCCGATGGAGGCGGGACAAGACCCATAAAATTTTGGAATTGTAAGTAACCCTGAGTATACTTTTCTCTATCGCATGTCCCATTGCTTTATTCAACAGGAGTTTAACAAATGCGCGGCCTTTGTCTTGCGGCTCTGGCACTGTTAGTGAGTGCTACTTTGGGCACTGCCCAAGCCAAGCAATACACTAGGAAAGTTCACGGCAAGGAAGTCGTCGTCCACACAAGCCCTCTTCCGGTAGTGCTTCATCGGATGGTGCCACCGCAGCATGGTAGGCACATGACCGAGCGGGAGTTGCAACAAGGCAAAGTGCCTCAGTCGGGCCGATACCTCGGTGGTGTTCTCGGGAAATAGTTTCCTAAACCGGTAGCTCCCATGCTTGGTCGACAGTCATGAGAACCGGTTCGGCATCGGTTTGAGAATCGATTTGGGAGGCCCAAGCTTTCTCGTCTTGGGCGATCGGTGGCCACGTATTGAAATGCGTTGGCATCACGTACTGTGGGTGAACAAACCGGGTCGCTTGCACACTGTCTTCGATACCCATGGTAAACAGGTCGCCAATCGGTACGATCATCAATGCGACAGGTTTACGAGCCATCCACTGCATGTCGCTAAACAATGCGGTATCGCCTGCGTAGTAGATTCGCTTGGATATCGCGTCGGTTAGCTCAAGATCCAGCAGCCAGCCTCCGGCAGTCCCACCGTAGGAACCGTCGGGCAAACTCGATGAGTGCAAAGCCGGCACCAGTTGAAAGCGCCCTGCCTTGCAGGAATAACTCCCGCCGAGATTCATACCGACGGTCTTTTCAACACCATGGTGCTTGCTGATCCAAGTGGCGATCTCATAATTCGCAAGGACCTCCGCTCCGCTTCGTTTTGCGATTTCTGCGGCATCTGCAATGTGATCAAAGTGGCCATGCGAAATCAGGATATGGGTCGGATGAAGTTGCGAAGGCTTTGTTCTGGCCGCTGGATTCGACTCCAAAAAAGGATCGATCAGCAAGTGGAATTTGCCCGCTCGAATGCTCCAAGTCGAATGGCCATGCCAAGTGATTTGAATGCTCGAGCCCGATTGGGATTTGTCAGGGGTACTCATGGTCATTTTTAATGGTGGAGTGTGTCTGCAGATATCTGCGCCGCATCTAAAACATGCGACTGACTATTGTAGCAAGACAACTTCGAGGGATCATTCGGTATAAGGAGGACTGGCATCTGTTTAATCTGTGGTTTATTCCCAATAAATCGGTTCTTCTAAATCGGTTCTTCGGGGATTTTGGTGGCCTGATTGAATTGCTTCGAGGTTTTCAATGCCGTAATCGAAAGGAGTTTAGCATGGGCAAATGTGCCTTGGACCACGAGCTTCAACTCCATTCCACGGAGCAATTTCTATCATCCGTCCTACCGAATCGAGTTTTCTTAAGAGCCCTTTTTTCCTGCAAACTCATAAAGGGTGTTGTGGATCGTCCCTTGTACCGCTTTGCCATCGGACGCCTTAAACTTATAACGGATCTCCATCCCCCAACTAGGTTTCATCTGCGAGCTTTCAATCCGAACCGTTTTGGTGTCCTCTAACACGGATACTCGATCGATCTGTACTGGATGCTGATCGATGTGATCAGAACCGTACTTGGCACTCCGTTTGAGTCCCCACTGCTCGATCTGAATATTCGCTACATCGATGGACTTCGGATCGATCGCTTCGCCGAAAACCAATTCGATACCACCTTCGACTGCATGCAGAGCCATAGGTAAATGGCTGGGCTTGGACAATTTACGGATCCGATACAAACCGCCCGGAGCTGTCGCGTTGCCAGCCCAAGAAAACATCCCGCACAAATACAAATGATGATCTCCCGGCGAGAATCGACCTCGCATCACCCCTGTCTCAAATGCAGGAATCGGAAGCTCGATCATTCCACCTTGACGCCTCGAACCGATCTGCTCGTGGAGCACCAGATAGACTTTGCCGTAACCATAAGAGAGGTTCAGCAATCCACCCTGCAACTCCCCCCACGTCGGACTATCGACCCAAAGCAGTTCTGCCGGAGACCGATCAAAGGCGTTGGTGATCCAGCACAGCGGGGGCTCCATCGCTTGATCCGACGAGTCGGTCACATCGTGGTAACCAAACATATTCCCATAGAATTTGGGCCCACTTTGCGGATCGACATTCACCCAGTTGATCCGATTCTTAGGATTCCAGAAACCCTCTTGGTCTGTCACGATGAACGAACCGTCTGGATTCAAACAAACACCATTGGCTGCCCGAAAACCTGTGGCCAAGATATCGGTCTTGGATCCATCGGGAGACACTCTCAGGAGCGTGCCATGCTGTGGAACAACCGCTTTGAGCGCATGACGGCCTGATTTCGCATAGTAAAAATTCCCTGCTTGGTCGGTCTGAAGCCCCATCGCAAACTCGTGGAAATGCTCAGTCACCTGATGATCGTTGTTAAAACACTCGATGTAGTCGATCTCATCGTCGGAGTTGAAATCATGCAGTGCAGCGAGTTGATCTCGGCACGTCAAGTAAATCATGTCGTCGACAATCTTCAAACCCAGCGGTTGGTACAAACCTGAAACCATGCGTTTCCAAGTCCACTCGGATTGATCGAGCGACTCTCGCACATGCCAAACATCTCCATCCCACGAACAAACTGCCATCGAACCATCGGAGAAGAAATCCAATCCCGTGAGCCGTAACTGCGCGAACCAAGGGTTGGACTCAGGCGCCATAATCGTATCGACCGCAAATGCACCTTTGGAAAAGGTTTCCTTCGGACGTGTCTTCAGTACCTGAGCCCACCTTCCGGAGTTGTTTCGAGCGCGGGCTAACAGATCCAGTTCCGCATCCAAATCCGTGCTGATCTGTTGATTAACTGAGGTCTCCTGATCCAATCGCTTTGCACACCAAAGAGCAAATCGCTGCGGCTGGTCGTTTGCACCAATCGTAACGGTCAACATTCCATCGCGAATCTTCCAATCCAATCCGTCCGTCTGGCCTTCGAGTCCAAATGCGTGCAAGTCCGATGTGCATCGCAAAGCATCGGTCGCAAAAGTTTTCGCCTCTTGCTCACTCAAATCGCTAACCCGCAGTTCGATCGGCTGTGCGTGCGGTGCGATGTTGAGGATTCGACCAAAAGCATTTTGGTCTGTACCGACTTGGATCGAGACAGGAGATTCCAAAATCTGCGCATCGGCAACACTGTACGAAAGAATCGTTCTCGAACCATTGACGAACTGACCGTTGAACTTCCCCCAAGTCTTGGGCAATGGTCCATAGCGACGGGAGTCTCGCCCGATGACCCGTGCATTGTCTTCAAACGGATTTTGCGACGACTCAGGACTCGCCCAACCTGGGCCAACGGCGTTTGAAAATACGATGTCTCCGACGATCCTCGGATGGATTCCATGTTCGCCATTGAATTGGATATCCCGCCAATCGATGAACACCTCCTTGGGTTTGTCTTTTGAGACTTGCCAAGCGGCCGCCCATCGCAAAGTATCCGTATCAAAGACCATCCACTGCTGTCCACGAGTGATCCCGCCAGGTCCTGGGTCGAGCCTCACTGCAATACCTTTGTAAGCGATGTTCAGGCGATCGCCGGGGATCTCATAGCAATGCGTGAGCATGTTGCCGTAGTCCATCGCACTCCAAACCTCGATTTTGCTCGGCTCAGGACCTCGCGTATCGCCTGCTGGCAATTTTTCCAAATACGATCGATCGATCGCTAACGATTGGATGTTCGGATTCGACTTGAGAAACTCCTCACGAATATAGTGGATGACATCGTATTTCTGAGAAGGCACCATCCAGGTCTGTGCGGTCATGAAACCATAGCCGTGGGTCAGCGTGCGGTACATCTCAAGCGGCTGGCTTCCATTCTTGAATTTTCCTTCACCAAATCGCAAAGCTGTCGGCAACGAACCGATTTGATCCTTGGTTCCATGACAGTTGGCGCATACTCGCCCATAGATGGCTTGCCCCCTGTTATAGGAGTCTTGATTCCAATCGCGAATCAATCCTGCATGATCGACGCGGGACTCGTACTCTGGAATTTTTACTGTCAATAGGGAAAGATCTGGCTGCAAGCTTGCGGCTCCCTTGGGCCCTTGATCACGAATCTCAAAAAGGTACTTGATCAAGTCGAGCATCGCTTGCTCGTTAGCCAGTTGCTGCATGAGTCCCGAGGGCATTAGCGACTGAGAGCTAGCCGCCGAGGCTTCGACTTGCTGAGCATCAATCTCGACTTGCTCACCATTGGCGTTTCTCAATCGCCAACTCTTGGGATCTTTATCGATAAGCAATCCTGTCACGAGCTCACCATCTGCTAAGCGTAGCGTGATCGACTCATAACCTTTGCGTATCGTCTTGGAAGGCTCTAGGATCGATTCGACGAGTTGTTCGTCGGAGAGTTTGTCGGCCGAAGCGATATCGAGGGTATGCCCTAGGTTAGGGCCCAACGGTCGGACTTGAGAGCCACTGGGCAAGTGGCAACGAACGCAAGCTAGGTTGTTTTGATAGAAAACATTCACTCCGCGGCCAGCATCTCCCTGAACCTTGGCAAGTTCCGCCCACTGCGCAGGTGTCTTGGACTTTAGATACTCCTGAGTCAATTCCGGCAAGGCCGAATTTGCGATCGGGGACTGGGCTTCACAAGGCTGAGTAGAAGCGACGAAGACCAAAACAACACAGGCCAACAGCTTTGAGATAGCGATTGAAGGATTCCAAGTTTTCATAAGTTCTTTGTTAGCTTGTAAGTGTTTCGTTTGCTTCGGTTCGATGGGCTCTTGCAGTCAACTTCGAAACAATCACGATGACGATAAAACTCAGCGGGATCGTCACGATTCCTGGCTGACTGAAGGGTACCCATGCTTGTTTGGGATCCAAACCATAAAGGCTCTTAAACATCTCTGGACATACGGCAATCCAAAGAACCGAGCTAATGGTTCCAACAAGAACGCCCCAAATCACTCCCTGTTTGGTCGTGTCTCTGTAGAACAGTAGCATCAGCAGCGCAGGAAGGTTCGCTGAGGCTGCGATTGCAAATGCCCATCCGACTAGATACGTCACATTCATTCCCTCGAAGGCCAAGCCGGCCATGATCGCCAGTGCTCCGATCACGATCGATGAGATTTTCGCAACACGGATGAGTTGATGATCACTGAGTTTCATCCCTAGCATCCCGGCGACAAAGTCATGGGCCACACATCCCCCCGCAGCGACGATCAGTCCACTGACGGTGCCAAGCACGGTCGTAAATGCAATCGCCGATACGGCTGCAAAGAGCAGCTCGGAAAAACTCTTTGCAAGAAGTGGTGCAGCCATATTGCTGTCGCTCGGATCCATCGAACCGCTGACCATGGCTCCAAATCCAATATAGAGTGTCAGCAGATAGAAAAACCCGATCGCAGCGATTCCCACGATCGTACTCTTGCGAGCCGATGCTTGATCCTTGACCGTATAGTAACGGATCAGGATATGTGGGAGCGAAGCGGTACCAGCAAATAGGGCCAACATCAGCGAGACGAAATCGAGTTTGGGGAACCACTGCTGTTGCCGAATCCCCTTGAACGTCGGATGGTTACCCGGTGCCATCATCTCATAGCCATCGACAACCCGCGGAGCATATTCGACCACAGGCTTGTCGTTGACCGTGCTCTTGTTGGTCTGCGAAAGCTCGACTTGCGCACCCGAGAGCTCGGTCAGAAATCGGATCGGATCCAGAGGTCCCGTCGACTGCTTCCCCTCGCTGAGCGATAGGACTTTGCCAACCGGCTGGAGATTCTTTTGACCTTCTTTTAAGCCCAGAGGTATTCCGTCGATGAGTTTAGTACCATCGCTGGCGATCGTCACTCTCTGAGGCTCGACTCGGGGTCCCCCAGGTGCAACTTGGATGCCTCGATTCAGAACCAGTATCGTTAGAACCAAGGAGAAAATCACCAACAGTCCACCTTTGAGAAACTGCACATAGGTGGTGCTGACCATCCCTGCGGTAACAACGATAATCACCACAATCGAACCTACCAGCACGACTCCTTGCCAATACTGCAGTCCAAGAAGAGGTTTGACCAGGGCTCCTGCACCAACCATCTGTGGGATCAGGTAGACGATGCTCACGATCAACGTGCTAAAGCCAGCGGCAGAACGAATGCCCGATGACTGGAACTTACTGGCAAGTGCATCGGCAAAGGTGTATTTGCCGAGTCTCTTGAGGGGTTCGGCGATGATCAGCAAAGCCACCAGCCAACCGGCTAAAAAGCCAATCGAGTAAAGGAATCCATCGAATCCAAAGAAGGCCACCATGCCGCAAATACCGAGGAACGAAGCCGCAGAGAGGTAGTCACCGGCAAAGGCTATGCCGTTTACAAACCAATGGATTTCCCCACCAGCGGCGAAATATCCTGCGCTCGATTTGGCCTTGGAACCAAGATAAAAACTCAGCGCCACGGTTCCGATAACCATGAACAAAAAGACGATCACAGCAAGGCTGCTTGGAGTGTAGATCATGAGCGGGTGCGGCTGAGGATGCCGTAGAGCAAAGCGACAAACAAAGATAGGACGATCAACCCAACACCGTAGGCAATCGTCAGAGGAATTCCTGCGACCTTTGTCTGTGTGATCCAATCGTACGCAAAAGTGCAAAGACCGATGAAGCTCGCATAGGCGATCGTAAAGAGGATCATTAGCGTTACGCCGATCCGCTGTCGTCTGGCGATAACATGGTCTTGTTCGTGTTCGGTGATGTTTGCCGAATGATGCATAAGCAGAGCAACTCGATAACTGGTGATGAAAGCCGCCAGGCGCGATCGGAAAGATACTATAGCTTAATCAATTCCCGATCGACTCGCATCCTTGGCTAGCATCGAAGGCTCGAAGTTTGCTTGCGAGTCCCGGAATGACACGGCACGCGTTTTCCGAGTAGATTTTTCTCAGGATATCGCCATGGAGTCCGATGCCATAGATCCGCCAATCACCTTGAGGTGGTGGGGATTTCTCGGAGTAGTGAAAGTATTCGTCGAAGGTTTCCAAGAATCGCCAATAGATACGCAGTCGCTCCTCGGGGAACGGCCCATCGGTTCCCAGAAGGATCCGATCCTGATACTTTTCAAAGAAATTTTTGGCCGAGTAGGGTTGGCGTCCGAGTTCATTGATCCGGGAGGAAAATTCGATCATCAAGTTTGGAAACTCATCGAGCCATTTGGCTAGCTCAGAGAGATTCTCCGCATCGTTTCCAAAATGGGCAGCAATGAATAAGGTCTTCGGATGCCTTGCAATGACTCGATTGCGTGCCTGATGCAACGACTCGCGACTGGGAAACTCCGGCCCGACAAAGGCCCATTCGGGGCGCGATCGCAGTTCGACGATTCGCTCGTTGGTTTCGTCCGCAGTACGAAAAAATGCACTCGGATCTGCCGTGTGCATCAGCACGGGGATACCGAGCTCTCCACAAGTATCCCAGATCGGATCCCACCTTGGATCATCGATTTGAATCAAACTACCATCGCCATTCCTCCAACGCAAACCAAAGTCCTTGAAGAACTTCAGCCCACAGATTCGGCCCTTTTTGAATTCTGCGCGGAGGGTTTCGACCGTATCGAATACGAACGACGGTTGATTGCATGCCCAACTTGCAGGCTCGTCCTCAGATCCCTTTCCACGAAAATCGATGTTTGCAAAGATAGCGAAACGATTCGGGTATTTGGTCCAAAGATAGGCTGCATGTGCATCGAGCTGGGATCCGAGCTGTCCATCGAGCGAAACGCTCACAGCAATCCTGTTTCGATCCATCATTTGGACGTAGCGATCAAGTAGCTCTGGATCGTGCTTGCCTTTGACAAAGAAATGGGTGTGCACATCGATCACACTCGATGAGGCGCTTTTGATGTCCGACTGCGGAACGATCAGGCTAGGGGTTCGTTCGGCGGAGCTGCTTTGCGCGTAGAGTTTGAATATAGGCTTGCTTGCCACGACCGCGAAAATGCAAAAGTGCAATGCGATCGAAAAACCGTAGTGCCATCGTCGTCTTTTGAATATCATCGCGACATTTCCTCGACGAGTGACGAAAGTCCAATTCGGTAATCTGGATAATGCAAGTCTAGTGCGTAGTCGGCCAACAGACGCTGATTGCTGACCCGCTTATTCCCTTGCCCTCGCTTGCGAATGGTCTCTTTATTAAAAGATTCGCTAAAAACAGGGTTCTGCAAACCAAGGCGCTGGGCAATAAACTCGTAGTATTCTCTGCGCTTGACGCTGTTGCCATCGCATACGCAGTACAGCCGATGTTTGATCGAGCCTTCAGCAACCGCTGCAATCGCCAGGGCCAGATCTTCGACATGGATAAGATTCAGGTAGCTCTCCGGGTCGACGGCCATCGACTCTCCATCACGCAGAGGTTGAAGATTCGGGATTCGACCCGGCCCATAGATGCCTGCAGGTCGCAGAACCACGTGCTCGATGCCAGAGTTTTCGAGCCACCTTTCTGCCTCCAGGGCATTGATCGAACCGGATCGCTTGGGCTCTACGGGTGATGTTTCATCGACCCACAAGGATCCCTCGGCCGGAGGATCTGCAAACACTCCGGTCGTTGAAAGATAGATCCAACGGGGTTGACCCGAGTCCGGGTTAACAACGGGACATTTCAATAGCTGAGCCAACCCGACTGCATGGGATGAAGAAGCATGAGAAACAGCGATCAGCACTGTCGCAACTGGGGGCGTTGACAAGTTAGCAAGCGGACTTGCGCTTTCATGACTAGTTTCGAGCCAATCCCAGACGACCGGTTCTATTCCGAGTTTTACTAATTCTGAGGCTCGGTCGATCGAGCGGGTTACGGCCAAGACTCGATCGCCGGCGCTTAGCCACAACTTGGCGACCTGTAGGCCGACGTAGCCGCATCCGAGAATTATCCGGGTTTTGCGATCCGACTTGCGATCTGATGGGTTAGACACTTGGGACATAGATTATCCTTCCGAATCGTTACGAACGGACCTGCGGGGGTGTTTCTTGACTTTCCGGACTGAACTTTCTCAAGTTCTAGAGTGTAGAGGGTTTTATTTTGAGCTCTGATAGCGAATAATCGGAACCATGATAGCGTGCTAGAGGCATACCGCGATAAGGGATATGTAAATGCTTGAGCCGACCAGCAAAACCTGCGGTGAAAAAAGTTCGAACCGGATTTATCCGGACGTGCTTGTAGGTTTTTTTGGGTTCATGGCGGTAATCTGCAGTTTGGGTGTTTCGGCCCAAGACGTCCTGCCCGAGGCACCCTCGAAGCCTCGAATGCCTGTGCCCAAGGATGCCAAGAGCGATACCGAGCCCAAAGGCACAACCTATGTATCGCTTGACCCGAGCCTCAAAAGCTTGTTCCAGGGCGAAGACCCAAAGTCATTGGCGGATCTCAAAGCCCTTCAAGATCAGCAGTCCAAGGTGGCAGTAAAGATCAACCAGGTGACTGTCAATCTACAGCACGGTAGCACCCAAGGTAGCGGAGTGCTGATCAACGAAGACGGGTACATCTTGACTGCGGCTCACGTGGCAGGAAAACCAAAACAAAAGATGTGGGTTGTGCTTCACGACGGTCGTCGTGTCGAGGGGGTTAGCATGGGGGTCAATCGAGACACCGATGCAGGTCTAGTTCGTATCTTGAAGAACCGGGATCAAAACAATCAGCCATGGCCGCATGCAGCTTTGCCTGCCGTAGGTGAGCGGGTCAAATCCGGGCAATGGTGTATCGCCGGTGGGCATCCCGGTGGTTGGATGGCTGATCGGCCTGCAGTTATACGCGTTGGACGTATTTTGCGGGTGACTGATTCGACAATCGTCAGCGACTGCTCCCTCATTGGTGGAGACAGTGGTGGTCCCTTGTTTGATCTCCAGGGCAAGCTTATCGGGATTCATAGCCGTATCGGTATCGATGTCGATGACAACATGCACGTACCGATGAACGTCTATATGGATTCATGGGATCGACTTGCCAATAGCGAAGCTTGGGGAGTTCTCCCAGGTTTCAGGCCTATCATCGGTGTGACGGCTGATCGTCAATCGGATACTAAAAACGAATGCGTCGTCGGGACCGTAGCACCCCGTGGTCCTGCGGCCAAGGCAGGTATCGCTCCTGGGGATCGGATCGTGCGCTTCAATGGCACAGAGATCAACAGCTTTGACAAACTCAAAGAAGAAGTCGACTCGATGGTTCCTGGCGAACGGGTCAATATCGAGGTGTTGCGAGATGGCCAAAAAGTGAATTTGAAGCTGATCATCGGAGTCTCTGATGAGCCTTGAAAGCATGCGAAAGACAGCATCATGAAATTTGGGATCGATAAATTATTTCTCGTCGGCTGTCTGGGCATCTGGGGTGTGATGCTCACGGATCGCAACTTTCGGACTCGAGATCCTCGTTGCTTTGACGGTTCGTGCGAAAAACCAAACCCCCAGTTAGAGGTCCCTGCAAGTTTCGATGCCGATCGTCGCAGTCGAAGTTACGAGTCGCTAGAAGATTCCAAATCCGAATTCCAAAACGATCTGCCCAGCACAGTGGATCCCGTCGGTTTTCACTCCGATGAAACTTGGAGCAACCCAAGTCCATTGCGGTTGGTTCAGCAAGAGATGCGTCAGCAGGTGCCACAGGGACGCGGCCGCGAAAATCGGTTTTTATCAAGCCGTGCGCACCAACGTAGTCAATACGCAACGCTCCGCGCGTTTCGAGAAGCCATCGGAGAGCACTGGAAGTCCACCGTACAAATCTTTGGACAAAATGGCCAACTAGCTCTCGGTGCGATTGCTCGAAGCGATGGCTGGATTGTGACAAAGTCCTCGCAAATCCCCGAGAATTCGATCGAAATCCGATTGCACGATGGAACGAAACTACCTGGAACGGTAAAGATTCGGCGCCCAGAACTCGATCTTGCCTTGATCAAAATAGATCGGGCTGAGCTGCCTGCGATTCGGTGGAACAACGAAGCCCAGGTACCCTTGGGTGGCTGGATCGCTAGCGCCGATGCACGTTCATTGCCCCTTGCTTTGGGTGTCGTCAGTGTCGAAAAGCGAAATATTCAGAAGCAACGGCCTCTTTTGGGGATCCAACTGTCTTCTTTCCATCAAGGACCCATGGTCGAAGACATCGTCGTGGGCAGTGGTGCCGATCGGGCAGGAATTCGCCAGGGGGATATCATCATCAAAATAGACGGCAAAGAGGTTCAGACTCGGCAAGAGGTTCTCAACTTGCTGATGTCGTTTCAGGCAGGAAGGAAGATCACCATCGATGTCAATCGAGATAGCAAATCGATGTCGTTCGAAGCCCAGATGATGGACCTGACAAATCTGATGCTCGATCCTACGGAACTCGAAGTCAATGGAAACATATCAGCTCGATCGACAGGTTTTGGCGATGTTATCGAACACGATAGTGTTTTGGTACCGGAGCACTGTGGTGGGCCAATCATCGATGTCCACGGAAACGTCGTCGGACTGAACATCGCCAGGGCCGGTCGCGTCAGTTGCTATGCACTTCGAGCAAAAACCGTTTCTACAGCGATCCAGGAGATGCTGCAAACTGTGTCGGAAGTTCAGGATCCAACGGTGGCAAGCGAAAAGGGGCCTTTCGAGAAGGGATCCGCCGACGTGGTACCAGCCAGCGCCAAAACCCCAGAACCTAGCGCCGAAGTAGGAAGTGGCTTAAAGATAGAATCGCTCAAACCACCGAGCCGGTAAAAAACCTAACGCTTCGGCTCTGCAACGCCATTCCTCAATTGATCGATCATTGAACGCATCTGTTGCTTGAGATTCGGATCCTCAGTCTGCTTGATCATTTGCTCGATTTGCTCGATCATCCTCTGCTGGGCCTGGGGTCCGCTGAAAGCTCCCCCTTGGGCATTAGCTCCACCAGCAGCGCCACCAAAACCAAATTCCCCGCTGGCAAATCCACCGCTTGGCAACCCATTAGGCATCGCACCTGCTGCGTTTGCACTATTTGGCTCCGAAGCGTACTTGCGTACCCATTCGAATGCCCCAGGATGTTTTTTGCGAAGAGCCTTACGCGAATCGGCTTGGTACTCGGATTTCTTTTCTTTGCCACGCAGCGGTTCTTTGATCGTCACCTTGATTCCAAGCTCGTTGGACTCTTCGATCAAGACATCTTGTTTGCCGTTTAGCACACGGGTCATGGAAACGATCTTGCCATCGCGATCCTCAAAAGACTTCTCAACGATATGTCCGTTGACATTGGTGATCGATTTGCTCATCGCGTTTCGAAAACCATTACCAGCAGCCGACGGGTAATCGGCTGAACTATCTTCGCCTGGCGACTTTAGTTCCTTGGAAGGTTGACTCCCCGAGGAAAAACTCGATGAAGAGCCAAAGCTAAAGCTAAAGGATTGTTGTGCCTGCGCTGCAGAACCGACCAGAGCCACTAGAGCCCCTGCCAACATCACTCCGACCGATCGTCGTACGAGACTAACATCCAAGAACTTTTTCATGATCGTTCCTGTATCCTCTGGAGAGAATCTATACCCGTGATCGTCCCCGACAGCCGGGAATTCTTTCTCCAGATTCTAATGGATGTCTTGAATTCGATCAGCGCGAGAAATTGCCGAGAAATCAGAAATTCCATGGTACTCGATTGTCAGCTACCCAACCTTCACCAAGGTGGCAAGGTGTGTTGGGCCGACGATATACCGACCCTGGAATTGGTAGATCAACCGATTTGCAGTTGTGCAGGGGCGCTTTAGCTCAGCGACAAAATCCCCACAGATCTCACCCCCGAGGAGGGAACTTGGCATTTGGCATGGATCCCAAACAATGCAGCAGTCACTGAACTCGAGCCATTCTCTGGTGATGCTATACCAAGCCTTGAAAACGGACTCTTTTGCGCTGAACAATAACCGATCTAATTGAATAAGCAGTTGGTTATTGTTTGAGATAACCGTTCATTCCTGGTCGATTGCAATCAGTTCCAAAACACCATCAGGCAGTGGCAGATTCTCCTCGGCATCGATTCCAATGGAGAGAATCCAAGGTGATTTGGTTGCAACCGCTGCGCAATAACCCGAGCAGTGTGTGATACTTCCGATGATGTCTTTTGGCCAAATAGGTTCACGGCCATTTCCGATAAGGATCGCCGTCGGATTAAGCCCTAAGGAACGCAGGGCTCTTTTTGCACATTCTCGACCTGTTGCAAATTCAATGCGCCGGCGATCTGATACCTTACCTAGGCACATTTTCTCTTCTGGGAAAAGCGGGTAATCATCAAACCTGTCGATGGTCTCGACAACCACATCACTAGGCGCGATCCACTGGAGCATATCTAGAACTCACCTCTTTGATTGCCTTTCAGTTCGGCTTGGCAGCCTGTTGAACAACAGTTGAATTGGTAGCGAAGTTATCCAAGTTGGCCCGTTTTTCGTGATGAAACGCGACCCGCCGAACGGCTTGCACCGTTCCGCTTTGAAAGACGGCTCACCGGACGGCTCGCGCCGTTCCGCTTTTAACATTTGCCGATACCTAGGAAATGCAACTTCAGCAATGTCCCGATTGGACGGTATTGGCCGCAAGCCTTAGAGGATCGACTTGAGGACCATCAGCAGCGCATCGATTTCGCCATCGGTTCCGACGCTCATGCGGAGGCCATCGCCCCAGGCTCCTGCGACCGATTGCGTGTAGTCCATATAGCGGACCAAAATCCCCTGCGACTTGAGCTTCTCATAAATCGGTTGTACCGGTCGATCGCTTCGCGTGGCCCAAACAAAATTCGCGTGCGAATCGGTCACATCGAATCCCAAGCGACGAAGCTCTGGGATCATCCTTGTGCGCGTTGCGATGATCTTGGCGACATTCTCTTTGAGCCAAGCCTGATCGCTCATGGCCGCGGTTGCTCCAGCGATACTGATCGAGTCGGTGTTGTAGGAGTCTTTGACTTTGCGCAGCAGTCCTATCATCTGGGGGTGGGCCACCAAATATCCAAAGCGCAATCCGGCCAACCCATAAGACTTGCTCAGCGTCCGGGTGACCATGATCCGTGGATCTTTGGCAATGAGTCCTACGGCATGACTTGGGGCAAAATCAACGTAAGCTTCGTCGACCACGATCGGACAATCGAGCGATGATGCCAATCGCAAAATAGTTTCATGATCGATCAAGGTACCGCTGGGACTGTTGGGGTTGGGCAAAAAGACTAACTTGAGACCTTCGGATCGATCAAAAAAAGGAACAGCCAGTTGGAAGTCGGGAGCAAACCGGATCTCTTCGTAGCAAGCACCTTGGATCTGCGCAAGGGTTCGGTACAAAATGTAACTTGGGAAGGGCAAACGAAGCTTCTGGCCAGTGCCGACAAAAGCCCGTGTGAGGATCGTCAAGATGTCATCGCTGCCATTGCCGCAGAGAATATGGTCGGGTGTGACTCCAAGGACATCGGCAGCGACCATCCGAAACGATGTGGCTAACGGATCAGGATAACGCTCGAGCCGCTCGGTAGCTTGGACGATCGCCTCGCGCACCTTAGGGCTTGGAGGATAAGGGTTCTCGTTGGTGTTGAGCTTGATCACCTTGGCCGCACCGGGTTGCTCACCTGGTTTGTAAGGAGCCATGCCAACGATTTCAGGACGGAAGTATTTGTCAAAGTCGTTCATAGGTGTTTTGATTCGGGCTCTATGGCATTTGAGCGATGAGGCTTAGGCAGATCTCTTGTACCATGCGAGGGTCGGCGTTGCGGTTCTTCTTTTTAGCTTGGCCTACCAAAGCAGCAACCGCTTTATGGTTCCCTGCCTTAACCTTTTCGATCACATCGGCATTCTCGGCAAGGAGTTCTTTGCAAAGATTTTCGATCTGGCTCGCATCGACTCGAACGATCCCGAGCGATTCGATGGCCGCATCGACTGAAAGGTTGGGATCTTCGAGCAATTTTGCCATCGCCTGCTTTGCCTGGGATGTATCGACACGGCCTTGTTCAATTGCTCCCAACAATTGCGCCATGCTCTTGGGTGAAACCGGGTAGAGTTCGATACCGATCGATCGATCGTTGAGGGTTCGAAGCACGTCTTGAAGCATCCAGGCAGCCATCCGCTTGGCGGGTGCACCAGCTCGAATGCTATCGAGGAAATACTCGACCACAGGTTTGCCTTGTTGGATCAATATCTCGGCATCGGTCGTTTTGAGCTCGTGCTTGTCGATCAATTCCTTGCGATATTGGGTTGGCGTTTGGGTCGCTTGCTCATGGGCATTGCGTTTTTGAAGCTCTGTTAAGCGAACGGGAACTAGATCTGGGCACGGGAAGTACCGATAGTCGGCTTCTTCCTCTTTTTCCCGTTGAAGTTCGGTTTGACCCAAAACATCGTTCCAGCCTCGCGTCTGCTTGGGGGCTTGTCCCTTGGCCAACCCTGTGCGCAAAAATTCGGACTGTTGCCTTGCGGTCTCAAACTCGATGGCTCTTTCGACCGAGCGAAAACTATTGAGGTTCTTCACTTCGACGATCGGGGTTGCGATCCACTGGTCACCTTGGGCGATGTGTAGGTTGACGTTTGCATCGGCGCGAAGGGAGCCTTCTTGCATATTGCCATCGGAGATACCTAGGTAGACCATCAGAAGCCGCAGTTCCGAGAGATAGGTTTTGGCTTCCTCGGCGCTGGATAGATCCGGCTCGGAAACAATCTCTAGCAGGGGCGTGCCGGCTCGATTCAAATCGATTTTCGAGTCAGCTCTGCTGGAATGCTCATCGTGCATGCTCTTGCCCGCGTCCTCTTCGAGGTGGGCGCGTACGAGCCGAATTCTCTTGGTAACATTGTGGGATCCAGGAGGATTTGCTGAGGGAGTAATGGGGATATCGACATAGCCGCCGGCGCAGATCGGAAGATCGTATTGACTGGTCTGATAGCCTTTGGGCAGATCCGGATAGAAATAGTTCTTGCGATCCCACTTGGTGAAATCGGCGAGCGTGCAGCTTAGCGCCGCACCTGCTCGGCAAGCAAGTTCGATCGCATGTGCATTGAGAACCGGGAGGGCACCTGGAAGCCCGAGACACACCGGGCATACTTGGGAGTTCGGTGGTTGACCGAAGCGGGTGCTGCAACGGCAAAAAAGTTTTGTTTCGGTCTTGAGTTGCACATGGACTTCCAAGCCGATGACGATTCGATATTCAGCAGCGTTGCGGTTCATGACACAGGAGCTTGAAAGGAAGGAGGAACCATGGGCTGGTAATCGACATGTTGGTGATAGGCTTCGGCGATGGCAAGGAGTTTTGCTTCGCCAAGCGGGGGAGCTTGGAGCTGCATCCCGATCGGCAAACCTTCTGGGCTATGCCCGATGGGGATCGAGATCGCAGGAACACCGGCCAGATTGGCACCGACGGTGAAGAGATCCTGTAGATACAGTTGGATTGGATCGTTGATTTTTTCACCGATCTTAAATGCAGTGTTCGGAGTGGTCGGCCCCAGGAGGACATCCACTTTGGCAAACGCCTCATCGTAGTCTTGGCGAATCAGCCGTCGGACGCGGAGGGCTTGTACGTAATAGGCATCGTAATAGCCGGCGCTTAGAGCGTAGGTACCAAGGAGGATTCGGCGGCGGACTTCAGGGCCGAAGCCTTCGCTTCGCGTTTGTTCGATCATGCGATCCAAAACGGAGGCTTCGGGTCGTTTCGAGCGGAACCCGTAATGGACCCCGTCGTAGCGAGCTAGATTGCTGCTGGCTTCGCATGGAGCGATGATGTAGTAGGTTGCGATGCAGTATTTCGAGTGGGGCATATCGATATCGACGATTTGAGCACCGAGGTTTTTGTAAGTCTCGATGGCTTCGAGGATCGATCGGCGAATGCTTGGATCAAGTCCTGGTGAGTCGATTTGCTGACGGATAACCCCTATGCGTGTTGATCGTATCTGTTCGAAGTTGCGAACAAAGCTCGTATAGTCGGGAACTTCGTGGGGTAAGCAGGTTGAATCGCGTGGGTCATGCCCTGCGATCGATTGCAATACCAGTGCGATGTCTTGGATGCTATGGGCAAAAACCCCGGCTACATCGAGACTGCTGGCATAGGAGACCAGTCCCCATCGGCTCACGCGTCCATAGGTGGGTTTCAGGCCGCATAGGCCGCAAAAGGCTGCCGGTTGTCGGATCGAACCCCCTGTGTCGGTACCCAGGCTCGCAGGCACTAGGCCTGCGGCGACCGCAGCGGCCGATCCACCACTTGAACCGCCACAGGTTCGCTCCAGGTCCCATGGATTATGAGCAGGCCCAAAGATGCTCGTTTCGGTCGATCCCCCCATGGCGAACTCATCGAGATTGGTTTTCCCAAATACGATCGCATCATGCTCGTGGAGTTTTTCGATCACATGGGCATCGTAGGGAGAGCGGAAATCCTTGAGCATCCGCGATCCGCAGGAGGTGACGCCCAAGCGAGTACAGAGGTTGTCTTTGACCGCGATGGGGATACCGGCTAGAGCGCCTAGCGATTGCCGATCTTGCAGCTTTCGGTCGATCGCATCCGCCTTTGCCAAAGCGGATTCCGGATCGATCGAAACCAAGGCGTTGATCGAGCTGTTCGAGCGTTGGACTTTGGCCAACTGGGACTCGATGAGTTCGCGGCAAGTGATCGCACCGGATCGCAATTGCTGTCCAAGAGCGGTCAATGAAAGGATCTTTGAGGGTTGGTTCATGCCCAGTTGGGTCTGTTAGAAGAGCTCTCGAATTTCGCGGAAACCGATGTCCACGAGTGGGAATGGGCGACCGGCTGGGCCCGGAAGATGTTGGTCGAGCGAGAGTCCTAGAGCGTGGAAGATCGTCGCGATGACTTCGGGCGGCTCGGTGGGTCGATCGGCTGGCAAAGCCCCGATCGGATCGCTGGCTCCAACGACGCGTCCACCTTGAACTCCCCCGCCTGCAAATCCGCAAGTGAAGCAACCGGGCCAGTGATCGCGTCCGCCGGCAGGATTCACTTTTGGGGTACGGCCAAACTCTGCCACGTTGCACACGAGGGTATCATCGAGCATCCCTTGTTGGAATAGATCCTCGATGAGTGCCGAGTACCCTTGATCGTACATCGGTGCAACGATGTTCTTCATCCCTTCGATGGACGTAAACGGTTTGCTGCCGTGAATGTCCCAAGTGATTTCGTCAAAAACGGTCAAAAACGTATTGATGGTGACAAACCGCACGCCGGCTTGAATGAGCCGACGCGCAAGCAAGCAGCATTGTCCAAAGCGATTCATGCCATAGCGATCCCGGACTTCTTGGGGTTCGGCGGCAAGATTGAAGGCTTCGCGAGCTTGGGTGCTGGTCATGAGCCTGTAAGCCGAGGCGAAGTGCTCGTCCATCATCTTGGCCGATTCGCTGGCTTCGAAGCGCGAGACGGAAGCATCAACGATGTCGCGCAGACGCTGTCGGCGATCGATGCGTGCAGTGCCGATGCTCTCGGGTGGAAGCAGATCGGGGACTTTGAAATTCGGTTGACTTGGGTCTGCCATCAACGCGAAAGGGTCGTGGGCTTTGCCGAGAAATCCGCCTGCTTGACCGTTGGGAAGATTACCACCACCGCGACCCATAGTCTCGGGGAGCACGACGTGGGGCGGTAGATCCGAACGTCTTCCGAGCATGTAGCCCGCCACGCTTCCGGCATGGGGCGTATTGACGCCGCCTTGGAACTGCCGACCTGTTTGCATGATTTGCCAACCCGCATCGTGGACGGCCGCACCGCGATGGAAACAGGATCGCACGAGAGAGAACTTGTCAGCGATCTGCGCATGTTTAGGGAGGATCTCTGAAAGAAGCATTCCGGGCGCTTTGGTCGGAATGGGTTTGAATGGACCGCGAACTTCGGCAGGTGCATCCGGTTTGACATCGAAGGTATCGATGTGGCTCGGTGCACCGAGGTTAAAGATCATGATCGCCGAGCGTTTGGATTTCGATGGATCTACGGAATGGGAATCCGCAGCAGCGAGGTATTGGGGCAAGCCCAGGCCAATAGCACCCAGGGCTCCGACTTGGAGAAAATCACGACGGAGTGTGCCGTTGCAGGTTTGAGCGGATCCGTCACCGATGAAGGTCAACATAAAAAATACCCTTGCAGGGACTATCAGGGTTTTTCAGGAATTAATCATTTTGGCTAAAAAGTAGGTCCATCCGGTATTTTAGTGGTTAGAAGCTCGGCTTTCTCGTACTCAGCGACGCGGTACTCGTACTCGTACTCGAAAACGCCTGAATCGATTCAAATCGCTCACCCTTTCAGGGAAGCTAGAACCCCAGTATTTGGCCCGTTTGTCAACGAAATCCCAATACTTCTCTTCGAGTACGAGTACCGTTTCACTGAGTACGAGTACGAGTACGAAAAGAACCATCGGTATGAATTGCCAGCCACGATAATCCCGAATGGACAAGTAGTATACCTCGAAATCACCTTGAGAGCACCTTTGGAAGGATCCACATTACGGCCGGTGGGATCACAAGAATCGCAAGGAGATTGACACCGAAACCCGCAAGAAGCATATCTTTTACAGGGAATTTTTTCTGGGCAAAGACCAAGGTATTCGGTGGTGTGGCCACAGGCATCATGAAACCGCAGCTACTGGCCAGCACCGTGGCGCTGAGCAAAACGATCGGCTCGATTTGCATCGCCCCGGCCGCACCCATGAGGATCGGAATCATCGTCGTGGCCGTTGCGACATTGCTGGCCATTTCACTGATGGCCACCACCAACAATACCACCGCCGTCAAAAGGAGCCACTCAGGGATGCCTTGCAATCCGGCCGCCGCAATCCCGATCTGTTTGTCGAGATCCGATTTGGTGATCGCATTCGATAGGCTAAGTCCTCCGCCGAAAAGCAATAGTACACCCCAAGGGATCCTATCGACATCCCTCCACTCCAAGACCGGCTTACCGAGCGGAAAGACAAGTAGCGATGCTAGAGCCGTCATGGCGATCCAAGCGTCATTTGCGGGCGCGAGCCGGTCATGCCAAGGAGTGTCTTTGAGAAAATCGAGGATAGGGGTTCGCAGGATCCAGCAAGCGGCAGCCAGTGCAAAGACGATGAGCGTCGTGCGCTGCTGCCAATTGAATCTGCGAGTCGTATTCCATTCCTGAACCCATTCGCTAGGAACCGCGATGCTGAGCTTTTTCATCGGCCAAAGAATCAGAACCATCCAAACCCAACAACCCACCAATAGCACAGCGACGATCGGCATGGCCAAAAGCATCCAATTCCAAAAACCGATCTCCATGCCGCGATCCCTGAGGAATCCGGTGAAGTAGATATTCGGTGCGGTACCGACCAAAGTTCCCATGCCACCGATGCTTGCGGCATAGGCTATCCCGATAAGGATCGACTTCGAGAAGTTCGGATGATTGGTAGTGGCAATGACGCTGATCGCAAGTGGTAGCATGAGCATGGTCGTTGCGGTGTTATTGATCCACATGCTGAGCAACGCTGTGCAGAGCATGAATGCAGCCACAACGCGACTGGCGTTGGATCCCGCCCATCGCAATAGGAACAAAGCACCGATGCGATGGAGCATCGTCTTTTCGATGGCTAGTCCCAGCCCAAAGCCGCCTAGAAAGAAGTAAACGCTCTCGTTGGCATAAGGAGCACAAGCCTCCATCATCGCCGATTTCGTGGGATAGAGCCCGATCAGCGGCAAGACGATCATCGGCAAAAGAGCCGTCAACTCCAGAGGCACCGGTTCGGTCATCCACCAGATGGCCATCCACAGGCTCAGGGCAGCGACGGCTGCTGCCAGAGGGGGGAACGCCTCGTTTTGCAACAGCAGCCAATAGGTTCCCAGAGCAAGCAGCGGACCGAGAGGAAAAGTGATCTTGTTCATGCCAATGAGTATAGACTCTTTTTCATCGCTTCTTCAGTGGCTCGTTTGGTGAAGCTTTTGCTGTTTGAACAATGTTGAATTCGTCAGGGGCATTGAGTTCGGCGACGCGAACGAGCAAGACGACGTTTTGGAATTCCCCTTCATTGGATCGGGTACGGAAGAAATGTTCACCGATTCCCCGAGGCTCGGTGCTACCGGTGAGTATCAAACAGTCCCCTTGTTGCATGTTGACGACCAGAGCCAGTGAATCCCAGCGAACCGACTCGCGGCGTTCCTCGGTTCGTATCGCCGAGTCCTTTGCAACCACGCTCCGCTTGCTTTGACCGTATTCGAGTTCGGGTCTCAGTAGGACTTGGGCCGATTGAGGGCCCAGCGGCTTGGCATAGAGTGAAAACAGGAAGTGGGGTGCGGGGAATTGGCCACCGCGAAATCCGTCCTCGTTATAAAACAACGTGACGGTTTCTTTCGAGAGATTCCGAACCGTCAAGACTTTGCGTTGATCGCTACGGCATCGCCAAAGTTGCGAAAAGCTGGAGACTTCGGCAACCACCCCAGCTTGTTCCATCGGATCGTTTTCGATCCTGGCGGCATTCTGTGAGATCCAGGCTTGGGTGATGGCCGGTATTTGTCCAGCGAATTTTCCTGCTCGCAAGCCGTTGCGATCCAGCAACAATCGTTGCTCGGGTGTAATGATTTGTTCGTCGGCGTAAGTCCATAGGTCCTGCATCTGCTGAGATTCAACGGCGCTGAGCCTCAGGAGGATCGTTTCAATCCCGACAGTGTCTTTGGCGATTTCCTTGGTGAGGATCGTCGACTTGCCGGGCTCGGGTTCTTTGCGTGTAGGTAACCACTGGGCGCACCCGCACATCGGGACCGCCAGCAAGCTCGCAAGGAAACCGCGCCTCGATCTTCTGTGCATGGTTACTTTGGCTGGGATCCACCCGGGACATTCGGTCCGTTTTGATTTGCGGTCCGGGGGATTTGAGGCTGAGCTGGCTGAGCAGGTAGATAAGGGATCTCGTTGGTTTTCCAACCAGCCCCTGGATCAATGGGGATAAAGTCCCTTTGGAAGAGCGATTCGCTAAGCTTTTGGAAGATGTTCGAGTTGATCTGCCGATTAGCAAACTGATAGACCATCCGTTTGTCCCTGGGTTCGATCACCACGCCATTGGCATTGACCGCCTGGTCGCTCCACTCGGGCATGTACAGAACCATCAGTTCGGGCAAGAACATGTCGCGATCCAAGACGATTTGAACGTGATGGTAATTGACCGCATCGACAGGGTACTTTGGATAAGCTTCGATGGCATACTTGTTTTCAACTGGACGACCGTTCTCGGTGCCCGGTGATATAGCGCGAACCCAATACCGCGCTTTGATCTCCTCGGCTTTGACACCGAAGAGAAACGGCAGCGGAGAGTTCATGATTCCCAAACCTTGCATATCAGGGGGGAGCTCTAACTTGGTGCGTATCTTTTCCTTGCGATCATAGTCCCAAACGAATTTGCCGTCGCACACAACCCATTCGCCGGAGTTGTTCGGATCGACCTTCAGTTCGACTTGGCGATCCTTCGAAACCGCACCGGTCATCTTCGTGTAGACTTCGGTTTTGAAGAGACCTCGGTCTGGTTTTTGGAAGCGAACCACACCGCGGCTTGCCGCGACCGTGATATCGCCACGTCCGAGCTGGCGAGCCAACTCCTGAACACCCGGAGCTTGCGAGTCAAATTCCCATCGGCTGAAATCGCAACTGAATCGCTCGATCTTGGCCGTCTCTTGTTCCCAGTAGGCCAGGATCTGATCGATCGTTTGTTGCTCGACGGGAGTCAATTCTGGAAAGGGTCTTTGCTGGATGACTTGGCCACCGTTGTTGGGGCCTTGCATCTGGAACTGTTGACCTTCACGCACCGCTTGTTGGAGCTGATTCTGAACGCGATTGGCGTTTTGCGGATTGAGTTGGGGATCGAGTTGTGGGTTTTGTGCCGCAGGCGATCCTGCTCCCTGTGGTGCTTGTGGTGCTCGAGGAGTGTTCGGGTTTGCCGGGGGATTGGCAGCCCCATAGCCGGGGGATCGAGGTTGAACGATGGGTGCTTGGCCGTAAGCGTTCGGGCCGCACAAAAGCAAAGCGGAGTCAGCCGCGAGGCAACCAAACAAAAAGATCCTTAAAAAGCGGCGACAGAGTTGATTCGTTGCGGATCGACGCATTGGGTCACTCATCCTTGAGCGATAGATACGAAAATGGCCAAGCAGTTGCGGCCTGCCTAGCCGTTAGGACGATTCGCCGAGAGACTAGCAATTTTTCTGGGTCGATCCTAGAGCGTTTTTGCTAGGAAAAAAACATAGACAAAAGATCGGTGGAAATACCCCGGCCGGTGCGGTGAGGCGGACACCACAACCAGGCCGATGGGGTACCTCAGCGTACGGCTGCCCGACGCGTAAGGCCGTTAATAGCGAGTAGAAAAAGATCGAAAGCGCGGAAGCAAGGCGACTTTGCAGCCCCCAAACTTCCGCCGACGCTTTCGACTTCTGGGTAGAATGGACGGTTTGCCCAAGGATCGAGCAAACCAACCGATGAAACTGGAAAGCAATCTGCGTACCAACTCCGACCACTGAAGCCCCCTTGGGTATCGCAGTCCAATCGTGCGACCAAGGATTTCAACGGTTTCAGGAAAAATTATTTCCGGTACGATGGATACCGACCGACTCGACGTTGCCTGATTCCCGGGCAATCCGACGGGATTTGTGCAAATAGCCTAACCCGGGTAAACCCTGACATTCATGCAAGTTCTATGAGCGATCAAGCAACACGTGCCATTCGGATTTTTGACACCACCCTTCGCGATGGGGAGCAGTCCCCTGGGGCGAGCATGAACTTGGCCGAGAAGCTCGAGGTCGCCCAAGCCCTTTCGGATTTGGGCGTCGACGTGATGGAAGCGGGCTTTCCGATCGCAAGTCCAGGGGACTTTGAGGCCGTTCGGGAGATCGCCACGACGATCCGTGGTCCGATTATTTGCGGTTTGGCCCGCTGCAATGACGGGGATATCGATCGAGCTTGGGAAGCTCTTCAAAAAGCCGAGCGAGCTCGGATCCACGTCTTCTTGGCAACCAGCGCCATCCATCGCGAGTTCAAATTGCGGATGACCCAAGAGGAGATTGTCGCAAGAGCCGTCAGTGGCGTGAAACGGGCTTTGTCCTACTGCGACGATGTCGAGTTCTCAGCCGAGGATGCTGCCCGAACGGAGATCGACTTTTTATGCCGTGTGGTCGAAGCTGCGATCGAGTCGGGAGCCACCACGATCAATGTTCCTGACACGGTCGGCTATACCACTCCGAGCGAGATGTATGCCCGGATCGAAGCCCTGCTGAACCGAGTTCCCAACATCGATCGAGCGGTCCTCTCTTGCCACTGCCACGACGATTTGGGACTGGCTGTCGCCAACTCGCTAGCTGCCGTTGCAGCCGGAGCCGGTCAGATCGAATGCACCATCAATGGCATCGGTGAGCGAGCCGGCAATTGTTCGCTCGAGGAGGTTGTTATGGCCATGCGAACTCGCAGCGATCTATACCATACAAGCACGGGGATCCATACTCAGAGGCTCGTGCCGACGAGTCGATTGGTCTCAAAAATCACCGGCCTTGACGTCCAACGCAACAAGGCGATCGTCGGACGCAATGCTTTTGCCCACGAATCTGGTATCCACCAAGATGGGATGCTCAAGGAGCGTAGCACTTACGAAATCATGCGCCCTGAGGATGTTGGTTTTTCAAAGACCGACTTGGTTCTGGGCAAGCATTCGGGGCGAGCAGCCCTTGCCGATCGCGCACGGGAGTTGGGCTATCGATTAACAGGCGAGCAACTCCAAGTTCTCTTCGAGCAGTTCAAGATCCTTGCGGACAAAAAGAAGAACATCTTCGATGGGGATGTGGTGGCTCTGATCCAGCAGCAAATCAGCGGCACGGCTATCCCCGGCTGGTCGTTGGTGTCCTATGAACTTGAAAGCGGTTCTGGCAGAACTCCGACCGTCAGGCTGACGCTCGAAATCGACGGCAAAGCACAAACCGAAGAAGCCCAGCAAGGCGACGGTCCGATCGATGCGGCCTTTTGGGCTGTCGAAAAAATCACTGGGATCAAGCTTTCATGCAAGGAATTTCGAGTCAGCAGCGCAAGTCTTGGTCGCGATGCGATTGGCGAAGTGACCCTCGAAGTCGAGCATGAAGGCCAATCCTATCGCGGTATGGGCGCTTCGACCGATTCGGTCGAAGCCACCATCTTGGCGATCCTCAATTCGGTCAATCGAATCATCACGGAGAAATCCCTCCGAATTGCAAACAAAGTTTCCCCACAAGATGCTTAACGATGAATCCTAACTCCCCCAATTCCTGGATCGCTCAGCGAACACTCGCCTTTGACTCAAGCGGCATACGCAAAGTCTTCGCTTTGGCCGCGACGATGAAAAATCCGATCAACCTATCGATCGGACAGCCCGATTACGATGTTCCAGATACGATCAAAGCTGCGGCTTGCCAAGCGATCCAAGGTGGCAAGAACATGTACTCGCCAACCCAGGGTATCGCCCCTTTGATCGACAAGCTCCAGCAGGACATCAACCATCGGTACAACCATGAAGACCGTGGCGTATTTGTCTCCTCGGGAACTAGCGGTGGACTGGTTCTTGCCATGCTCAGTCTGGTCAATCCAGGCGATGAAGTGATCGTCTTTGACCCCTACTTTGTGATGTATGTCCCCTTGATCCAACTCGTCGGTGGCGTCCCCGTGCTGATCGATACCTATCCTGATTTTCGAATCGATGTCGACAAAGTTGCCAGTGCGATCACATCGAAGACCAAGATGGTGCTCTTTAATAGCCCGTCGAACCCCACGGGTGTTACTGCCTCGACCCAAGAGGTACAAGGAATCGCTGAGCTGTGTTTAAAGAAGGGGATCGCACTTATCTCCGATGAGATCTACAGCGCATTTCACTTCGGTAGCCCGACACCTTCGCCCGCCGAATTCAATCCTCATACGATCGTCATCGATGGTTTCTCGAAAACCTACGCGATGACCGGTTGGAGACTCGGATACGTCCATGGGCCCAATGCAATCATCCAAACGATGATCAAGTTGCAGCAGTACACGTTCGTTTGCGCTCCGACTCCGTTCCAACATGCTTCGCTGGCCGCTTTGGACTACGACATGACTGGCTATTACGCAAACTATCGCAAGAAACGCGATCGGATCGTCGAAGGTTTGCGCGGCTACTACGAGTTCGTCGAGCCCGGTGGCGCGTTCTATATTTTCCCTAAGGTTCCCTCGGGTAGTGCCACCGAGTTTGTGACCAAAGCCATCGCCAATGAATTGCTCGTAATCCCTGGCAATATCTTTTCGAAACGCGATACCCACTTTCGAATCTCGTTTGCAGCAAGCGATGAAATGCTCGATCGGGGGATCGAGGTCCTTCGCAAACTGGCTCGCTAGTTCTGCCTGAGCCAGGGCTTTACAACCCCTCCAATCGCTAAAAACTAACGTGCTTGATTGAGTTGGAGGGGAGTAAGGATTATGCGTACGAAAATCGCAGAATTTTTTTGACAAACCCGGATTTGTTAAAGTTCATGTTTGGGGTTCAAAGGCTCCCGGTATACATTGTGGCAGTCCGATTTCAAGAATTATTTTTTCTGCCTCAAGAGACAATCTCGGTCCATGTCGAACCTACCTTCCTCAGGCGATCAGCAAGTCGATCTCCTTTTGAAAAATGCACAACTCCGCGACGAACTAGAACCGTTTTTGGATGAATCGGTCGACGTCCTCAGCGGTCGAAATATGAGTCTCGAAGACGAAAACGAGTTCCTCGAATCGATTCTCGAATGGGAACGAGCCCCTTCGCTTCCAATCTCCAAATGGTTCGAGCCAGAGCTTCAACTACCAGCTCCAGACAGCCTCGACGATGCGTCGCTTTCGAAGCTTCTTTGGAAGACGATTCAAATGCTCTACAGCCAAAAGATAGCGCTCGATTTTACGGATCATCTGAGCGATCGACAGTTGTATTGCTTGCTCATGCGTGACATCTTGCCGGTCTATCAAAAGAAGGTTTCACGGCCTCGCAATTTTCTCCATTGGCATTGCTTGGATGACAACGATGTCGATTGCTGGCTGACTTACTATGCGACCGAGGATGAGCGCCAGGATTGGGAGCAAGAGACGGGGCTCACAGCACCCGATCGGAAAAATCCTCCTTATCCTCGACTCATGCCTCGCCGTCCCGGCAACTTCAACTAGCCTAGCGTTTCTAGGATTGTTGATCACTCGTGCCGCAGAGCTTCTATCGGATTCATGGCAGCAGCGCGGCGGGCCGGATAGAGACCAAAGAGCAAGCCGACTAGGAGCGATATCCCCACCGAGAGGATCACCGACCAAAGAGCAATCCTCGGTTCGAGAGTCAAGATCGTCGGTGGCAAGAGCTCCGGCGAGATCTTCAATAGCAGCCAGCGAATCAGATGGAAGATCGGTCCGCACATCAGACCGACGAGCACTCCGAGGAGTCCACCGCTTCCAGTGAGTACCAGGGTCTCGACCAAAAACTGCTGGATGATGTTCGAACGCTTCGCACCCAGCGCTCGGCGGATCCCGATCTCACGAGTTCTTTCAGTCACTGTCGCTAGCATGATGTTCATGATCCCGATGCCACCGACGAGCAAGGAGATGCCAGCGATGATCACCAGCATGGCATTGAACATCGAGCGGGTTCTCTCCGCTTGACGCAACAGTTCCTTGGGGACCACGATCGCATAGTCCTCTTGATCGTGGTATTTCTTGAGCAATCGTTCGAGGATCGCGGCTGTCTCATCGACCATCGCGATGTCCGATAGTGTCAGAGTGATTTGGGTCAGCTCGACGATCTCCCCGCGAAAATTGAAACCTTCGCCGGTTCGGGTCATGATTTGGTCGCCGACACGTTGTCGAAAGGTATCCAAGGGGATGTAAGCGTCGAAGCTGTATTCGCGAGCTTCTAAACTTCCACCGATGGCGGCCGAGGCCCCGCGTTGCTTGGTCTGTCCGATTACCGTGTAAACATCGCTCTCGACGCGGACTTTCTGGCCGATCGGATTCTCTTGCGGGAAGAGTCGATTGGCCGTTCCATCAGCGATGACGATCACATTCTCGTGACCGTCGCTGGCATTGAACCAACGGCCACGGGCCAATTCGAGTCGATTGAGTTCCTGATATTCCGCTGAGCATCCGACAAGTGTGGCATTGAGCGTTCTGCCCTTGGCTGCAAACTCCCGCCGCAATTCTCGCATTGGAACCGAACGCGATATCCCAGGGATGTTGCTTAAGAAACGCTTGTAGTCATCCCGCAAGAGCCCGTAACTCTTGACCCGGTTTTTCTCCGAGTTGCTCGACGACTTGGGCTCAATACTCCGAACGATGATGTTGTTGGCACCCAGTTCGAGGATCTGTTGCTGGGCTTGATAGGAAACACCTTCACCCATAGCTACGAGCCAAATGACGGTGGTTGTACCAATGAAGATGCCCAAGGCGGCCAGGGCCGAACGCATCTTTTGCAGCATTAGGCTCTTGAGACCGAGCCGAAACGTTTGAAGGAAGGAGGCTAGCATCTAGGGAGTCGACAGGTAGGATTGAAGCGTTTCCAGGAGTGGAACGGTTCGGGGAGCTGATTTTATCCAGAAAACCCGTCGAAATAGGGAGTTTACAGATAAAAGATGGCCAGCGAGGTGTTTTTGTAGCCGTCCGAAACCCTCGCGTCCGCCGCTGGCGGACGTTGCCTCGCGCGTTGCTTACCGGCCTGTCGGCAAAGTTCCCGTTCGGAAAATCCCCACGCCGGTTAACAACCGCGAGACTCATTTATCAGCGCCTTTATCAGCGTTTTTGTCAGCGCGTTGGTCAAGCTCCATGGCCAGCTCCTGGGCTTCCTCGATGTACGCTAGCGGATTGAGGATCACTTCGTCCGATTCGCTCAGCCCATCGAGGATGATCGAGAATTGATCGTTGGTATCCCCGACACGCACCAAACGTTTGCGAACGCCTTCGGCCGTTTGGACCCAGCAAAACAGACCGCCGGTTCCTTCGATGACTGCCGCCACAGGAACCGTAAGTACATCCTTGTGTTCGGCCAAAACGATATCGACCACAGCGCTCATGCCGGGTTTAAGCCCAGGATGCTGCGGAAGCTTGATAATCGTGTCGTACTTGACCAGATTGCCTGTCCACCAGCCAGCCGGTCGGGTCACTTCAGCGATCTCGCTGACTTCTCCTTCGAGGATCAATTCCTGGAGTTGGATTTTGGCCTTCATCCCGACTTTGAGTCGATCGACTTTCGATTCATGGATCCCGACTTTGACTTGCATTTGAGAAAAGTCGGGGATCATCAGTAGGGTTTGTTGTTCGCGAACGACGGCACCTTCGGTGATGTCCGGGGTGTCTTTCCAAGCGGCCATCGAGGGGAAGATCACCATCCCTTCGGTCTCGGCTCGAATGATGCAGTTTTCGAGTTGTTTCTTTTCCCTTTCGAGCCGAGCTTGTTCGAGCGACAAGGAGGCTTCGTAGGAGGCGAGTTTGGCTTCGGCAGCTCGCAGTTTGCTTTGAAGTTCTTGAAGGCTTTTAACTTTGTTGTATTTCTCGAGCGATTCGAGTTTGGTCTTTTTGAGTTCGAGGTCTTTGCGGGCCGAGTCGACGGCGAATTGCTCACCTTCGAGTTGGAGATCTTTGACGACGCCTTTGGCCGTTAGCCGCAGCGCCGACTGCACGGCCAGTTCGGCTTTGCGCAGTGCCTGTTCGGCTTCGAAGATCTCCTTCTCGATGTTGCTTTTTTCGGCTTGGTAAGTTCCTTCGAGGTATTCGGTGATGCTTGTTTTGGCGACGGCGACATCGCTTTCGGCGGTGATCTTATTGGCCATCGCGTTTTCGTAGACGATTTTTTGCTGAAGGATTTTGTCTTCGATTTGCGCTTGATCGAGTTTGACCAATTCGTCACCGGGTTTGACCATCGTTCCGGTTTCGATCACCCACAAGACGGTGCTCCCCCCTTTGACCATGCATTTGATTTCTTTGTTGTTGGAGCTTTCCACTGCACCGTTCTCGGTCACCATCACGGCTAGGTCACCACGGGATACTTTGTGAGTCAGATGCTTGACCTTGGTGCTGCTGGTCATGAACCGAGGGGCGATGGCCCCGAGAGCCAGCGTGCCACCGGCAAGCAAGGCCAAGACTAGCAAACGTTTGAGCCAACGGCTCGCGGTATTCGAAGCGCTCATGGAAAAAACCGAGGGTGGGTAGGTAGGGAAGGGATTTCCGTTCGGATCGGCCAGATCGAATCGATTCCAAAAGGAGGAACGGCTAGGAGCCCTGATTTTATCCTGAAAACCTCGTTCATTCCGGAAATTACCAATAAAAGGCTCTTCCGCAGAATGGGTGGGAACAAGATTCCAGCATTTCAAGGATGGAAGCGTTTGACATTTTCGCATTCCCCAGACAGCAGTCCGCAGGGATGGCAGATGGCCCATATGTTTTGCAACGCGATGCGTCAGGCGTCTTACAACGAAGTCAGAATGGATCCCGAGCTCAAAGGGAAGCCGATCGAATCGGGCTATGCTCTGGCGCCCACGATGATTTCGGAGAAATCATCGACACTGTTCGCTCTAGCGAACATTCGTTTAACCCGCAGCCAACGGCGAGGAATTTTAATAAGCCCACCAGCACACTGTGTTTGGGGCAAAACGGGGGCGTTCACACCCGGGAATTTGGCGATCTGGATCGTGGTGGTTCGCGAAATCATGGTTAGGGTAACGCGATCACCCTCCAGGCAATAAATACCAGGACCGCTTCATGTACCCTACGTATCCAAGATCGATAAGTCACGTAGGGTACGTGCAGCGGTTGTGGTCGCCATCCGAACAATCCCCAATCGCATAGACCATATCCATAGCCCAACCCGCGTCGACCGTTAAGCCGACCGCGGAACGTACCTTGGCCTTGTCAACGTGGTCCATCGCACCTTGGTACGTTTCGCGGTCCTCTTCCTCGTGGTGGATCGCGAAATCATGGTTAGGGTAACTCGATCACCGTCCAGGCAATGATTACCAGGACCGCTTCACGTACCCTACGTATCCAAGATCGATAAGTCACGTAGGGTACGTGCAGCGGTCGGGGTCGCCATCCGAACAACACCCGGACGCATTGACCACATCCATAACCCAACCCGCGTTGACCGTTAAACCGACTGCGGAACGTACCTTGGCCTTGTGAAGGTGGTCCATCGCACCTTGGTACGTTGCGCGGTCCTTGGTCCTGTGGCTGTTCGCGAAATGATGAGCAGGGCAAAACGATCACGGTCCAGGCAATGATTACCAGGACCGCTTCTAAGTCACGTAGGGTACGTGGAGCGGTCGGGTCGCCATCCGAACAACACCCGGACGCATTGACCACATCCATAAACCAACCCGCGTTGACCGTTAAACCGACCGCGGAACGTACCTTGGCCTTTTGAAAGTGGTCCATCGCTCCTTGGTACGTTGCAGTTCCATGTCAACAGGTATTGTGTCCTGTGATGAGTAGCAAGGGAAATGTGGAGTGCGTCCACCTGTGCCTTTTGGGGCAAAACACCCAAAGCCATGATTCGCTGGGCGATTTGAGGAACCTCTGGTGTGATGGGAAGTCATGGAATGCCATCGAGCGATGCAAGACGTTGTTTTGAGAGCAAAACGTCTGCCGCAGATGCACCGTCAATGACGTATTACGACACCACCAACTCGTAGTTAGGTCGATGATCATTCCAGTGCCGTCAAAAAATAACGCCGCCTCCAGGCGGCGTTGCAGGACGCGCTAATGATGTCACGATCGCTCTGGCGCCCACGATGATTTCGGAGAAATCATCGACACTGTTCGCTCAAGCGAACATTCGTTTAAACTGCCTCCAATAGGAGGCGATCCCTTGCTACCGATAGACTGGCCCGCTGGGCCACAAACCGTCAATCAATCGGGTACCGTCCAATCAATCGGGTATCGTCCAATCGATCGGTGTCGAGGACTTGATCCTCTCTTGCAATCGCTCAATGTCGCCTAACAAGGCCGCGCTGGTGCGGCCCGTGCGCGCCATATCCGCTGCCGCAATCCCACATGCCGTTCCACTGGACCATTCGATCGGATGAAGGCGCGTGGCCGAATTGGCCAAAAACGATTGCGCCATCGTCTTGCCAGCCACCAACAAATTGGACAAATCCCGATGCGTCAACGCCCTAAAAGGAATGTAGAACGGCAACGTGTCGTGAGCTTCCACGGCATAAGCCGGCATCTTACAAGTGGTCACCGGATGAATGTCCGCAGGATATGCACCCAAAGCGATGCGATCGGGAAATTTGGTTCCTGTCTTTGCTCCCGATGGACCCGTCAAATCGGCAAATTTTAATACAAACCCCTCAAGACCAATCGAACGACGTGTGTCGCGAATATAAGGAAGTTTCGCTAAACCATGCGTGGTTCCCAAAACCGGACCATCCAACGCAATCCGCTCAGGTGCAATTCCCTCAGGAGCTTGCTGACGAAACCACTGATGCCAAGCAAAAGCACGATCCTCCGAACCTGCCAACGCTTCGAGGTTGATCCCCCCGCGCCAGTCGGCCCGCTGCGAGTCCGTATCGGCCTTCGAAAGAAAAAGGTATGCATGTGGATAGTCGTTACCGCCATGACCATGGCTAGCCGAATACCCCCAGTTCTGCAAACAGATGTCGCCACTGGCCGTAAGCCCCTTGCCCCTGATCCGCCGATAGGTCCAGATTTTGGTCCACGCATCCGGCTTGTCCGAATAGGCTCCATAACCCATATCCTTTGCTATGACCTGACGATCCGGCTGATCGACTGGCTCGGCATGGAGCTGCTGAGCAAAGCAAAAGACCGTCGCTTGGCCACAGGTGTCTCCTCCGACCGGAATCACAAGACTTCCATCGGACTCTTCGATGCCCTGCAAATAGTCTTTGCCCGAAAGAGCCAGCAACTCACCCCACTCGGTCGCATCGACAAATACCGTGGGTCGATCCGCACGGGATACAAAACGAATCACTTGCTTGGTGAAACGATCCGAGTCTTTGGGATCATACCAATCATGGAGATCCTCCGACGGAAGCTTGTCATAACCGAAGGCCGCAAGGTTTCCTCGCGGCTTACGGCCAATGCATTCGAGCGACTCGATGCGAGTCGAGTCGCCACTTACGCCAACTCGCTTGACGACAGTCTCGCGAAAGATGGTCAGTCGCCCTTCGAGAGAACGTGCCAGAGGCTCAAGCTGATTGACCACCAGTGCATCGGGGCAGAAACAAAAACGGCTTACCCAGCAATCACCTCGTTCTTGAATCGATTGCAAGAGCGATAGGAATCGCGGGGTCATGTTGGCCGGTAGTCTAGCTACCTTCGACACCGAGTAGGGGGATTTTCCGTCGGGCTGCTTGATCGAATGCCAAGCCTCATCGATTGCTGGAACACCACTGGAGGTCAATTGTCCTCCGACCCAATCGGTCGGCTCGATCAGCGCCGTCTTAGCACCGGCCTCGGCGGCCGATAAAGCCGCTGCGAATGCTGCGGTGCTACCGCCGGCGATCACCACATCGAACTGATCATGGACCGTTTCTTGCGGTGCGGCAACTGCGCGCTCGGGCAAGACAATGACACAGGCACAGACACTCAGGGCCAAGACCAGTAGAGTCCACCAATCCAAGCCAGCGGATCGAAGTTTCAGCAAGACGATTCTCCTTGACACTTGAAAGGTCGAATACCCACAGCGACGTTGTTTCCAATCTGATTGCATGTGACTTTTCGTGAGCTTAGCGATCTTTACTCTGCAGGCTGATAGGATCGGTGTGGCTTTTTATCCAAAAGTTTCGGAACTGAACCTGATTATGGTGGCCTTGTAGTTTGATTGGCATAGGCTCAGGCCCCTCCTTCTTGCCCGCGCCTGTATGGCGTGGCAGTACGAAATCATCGTGGATGAGCTTTTGATTTTGGTACACGGTGATCCTCGCGTTTTCCTTTTTTTTGCCATCTTCAAACCGTGCTCCGCGAAAGGCGATGTCAAAGGATTGCCACTGCCCAGCAGGCAAACACGCCATTTGGTCCGGCTTCTTGATCCCATACAAGCAACCGCAATCGGTGTTCTTGTATTGCTCGAAGGGGACCTGGAACGAGTTGAGGATCTGGAGTTCGTATCGCAGTTGCAGATAGAGACCAGAATTGCCGTTGCGCTCATGTTCAACATCCCCAGCATCATTGACGTTGAACTCAATGTGCATCACAAAGTCGCGATAGCTCTCGGGCGTAATCATGCTGTCCCATTTAGGAGAGGCAGTAAGCACTCCACTGGAGAATTTCCATTGCGAGGCGATCTTGGGATTCTCGGGTATCAACCGGGAACCATCAGGCCCAATGAGTTGCTGAGCGTCCGAAGGCTTTTGAAAATCGATCCAGTCGCGAGTCGAAGGGATTGTCGACTTGGCAGATGTCCCCTGCGATGCAACCACTTGGGCCATGCAAGGCTCAACTGCCGACAGCATGCAACCCTGCAGGACGATCAAGTACCAAGCGTTCCATGTTAAAAGACAATTTGTCCGTGTTCGTGTCCGTGTTCGTGTTGTCATCGCCTTTAGTTTAATCGAAACCACTGGGATCATGTTTGACCCCAATGGCCTGTTTTGGGGTCGATCTTGAGGCGATACATCTTTCGAATAGCCTCTTTGTGCGAATCGGTCAGCATGGAGTTCCCCGAGGCATCTTGGAGAAACTCCAAGTCCCAAAGCTCCAACTGGCACCATTGGAGATTGCGACGGTAATGCGTGTAGGGGCTCTGGCGTATCGTTCCATCTTGCCAAGGGAGATTGTAGATTCCTTGCGGAACGAACTCATTGATCACTTCAAGGCCGAATGCGATCGCGCCGGTGTAATTGTCACTTTGGAACCCAAAACCACCAGGCTGCCAATCCTCGGCCGTGCAATCGACCAACGCTCGATAGTATTGATCATCACTCATCGGCTTCCAATTTTCAATTCCAAGAGCGATTCGACCCTTGGTAAGCCCTGCACTTACGCTAACTGGCTTGCCAATCGATTCGAGGTGCATTTTTCTTGTGAAGGGAGAGGCGAAGATGCCTACAAGGTCGGCTTCGACTCCGTGAAACTGAAAATCCACGCGACCTTCCTTCTTTGCCAGTTCCATCATGGCTCGCAGATTGAGTCTCTGAAGAATCAAGTTGCTTAGGAAGTGCCCACCGATCTCCCCATGCGCACCGGGGGACTTCATCATCTTGATCTGGGTCGATCCGTTTGGATAGAGTCGAGTGGCTGGAAAGAAGCTTCGATCTTCATTGGCAGCATAGATCGTGCCGATAGCTTCTACGTTGTTATGAGGGAGGGCCGCCACATAGTTTCCTGACCTACCGCTTGGAGTCCAATGCACCAAAGCCGAACTTTGGCCGGGAAGTACATACGAATAGACTGGGTCGAAGAGTCCAAGGAATTCGACTTCAATGCTATAGCGTGCCATCCGTGTTGCGAATTCGATTCCCATCGCGGCTCCTCGGCTCCATCCAAAGACATGCATCTTTTGATGACCTCGGTAACTTGCCACGACGTCCGCTTCGATCCGATCGAGGATTGCCGTCCAACCATAACCAGAACCGTTGTCTGCATAAGCGTTCCATAACGAATCGTACTCGGTCGGATTGCCCACACCGCCATAGTAGAACTTGGTTCCTTGATATAGATTGTAGAGCCGTTCGACATTGCCGATGCCAAACATATGCATACCTGTACCGCCGATGAAAATTCCAAACTGCTTGGAACTAGGATCGATCGAAAATGGGGAAATCAAACCGTCGATGAGGCTGCTGATTTGATCGGAGTTTGCCAAGATTAACGCGTCGGCCCACTTCCTTAATGCGCTGTAGAGAACACGCTTGCCCGAGGGCAGATGAACCCAACCGTTGGAATCTACAGTGCCGATGGCTGTTTTGGCCGTTCGCATCATCGGTGCTCCTTCGATGCGGCTCGGCTCGATGCCGATCGTATGTTTCCAATAGACCACTCCACGCTCTTGGAAAACTTTGTCTTGGCATTCCAGAAGTTTTGCACGGCTATGTTTCGAGATCAATCCGAATCTGGTGGTGTCCAACGCTTGATCGACATGCTTTTGGTACTTGCTGAACCACTCTTTCAATTCAGGTTTCGCAGCGGGTTTATGGATCGCTCCGTAGCTTTCATTGGCATAGCGAAGAAACTCGTTCCACTGTGCTTGATCGCTGACAAAAAATCGCGTCTGTGATTCGCGTTGGGGTTCCAAAACCGCTGCCGGTAATGCGAGGGACGTCCACGCAAGACTACGGTCTAGAGTCAGTTCGGAATAATCCGGTCGCTGTGCCGCCGAAGAAACTCGGCCTAGGAGATCCAACCAGTCCCTTACTCCTACCAACTGATCGCGATCAACAGGCGTTAGCGCTTCGACCGTTAACGGAGATTTTGGTACCAGCGCATGCGCAGGAGTCTTGATCGAATCGGGCACCCCAGAAACTTGATCCGTGATGACCAATACACCGGTCGCTAGCTGTACCGTCGGTGACCATTGCATCTGAGCCGCATGCTCGGCATCATGAGATATCTTTTCTAGCGACCAAAACGATCTAGCGAACTGCTCTTGCGGCGAGCGAATCCATTCCAAAAATCCGGTGTCTTGCCACGAAAAGGGATCCGCATAGGCATTCGGTGCATTTTGAACAAAGGACAAATCATATCGTCGATCCTTTGTCGGCATTCGAGGATCAACCTTCGGATAGGCTTCCGGGATGACGATCGGCACATCGCCCATGGGGCTGGCTTGCGATAGGATCCGAAGGCCTTGAATGCTGACTTGTTCCAGGGTCCAGTCGAGTTGAGCGATCGATGCTCTGGCTCGATCGCTGGCGAGCCACTCTCCAGAGTCCAATGCCCAATCCAAAACGCCTTGATCTTTCTCGTGATCCGCCTGCTTCTGGCTATGCTTTAAAACACGCGACTTTGTTGCAAGTGCGTTGATCTGATTGGCCTGGGATTTGGCTCGGGTGATATCCAGAAAGAACTCGCTCCAGGGGCTTTCAAGTTCGCAGTCTAGATCCATGGCCATATCCAACTGGATCGCTGCTGTTTCGAAAGCAAAATTCTTTTCAATCGAGCCCCAAGTCTGTTCGGAGAGTTCATAAGCGTCGGCTTCTTTGCTGTTGATTTCCTTGCGAGCGTCCCGCTGCTGCTTGGCCTGCAGGGATTCCCTAGCAATCTGTGCCAATCGATCGCTTCGTTGGGTTTGGGCATTTGCGGTTCTAAGCTCACCCACGCCCTGAATTCGACTGCGATTCCACTCTTGCCGGCTGTCTTTTAAGTTGGACTCGTGCTCCTGCTTTGCCTGCTGCAATCGTGCTTGATAGGTCGAATGGTCATAGGTTTTCCGAAATGCCAACTCGGCGGATGCGACCTGGTCGGCGTAGTTTCGCTCCGATGTCGTGACCTGCTGGACGTACTTACTTGTCGCAACTTGGATTCCATTTGCGAAATCGATTTGGGCTTTGCTGAATTGCTCAAAGGTTTCGAGATTCTGCTGGATCTGGGAGTTGCTCATCGCACTCGTGGAACGGGAGATCGCCTTGGATGCATCGAGTTGCGCTTGGGCGATCGTTGTCGTGTAGCGGCTGTCGGCTTGTGCCCGGCCATGGACGAACCGATCCTCGGACTCATTCGAGGTTTCAAGGTTCTCCAGCTCGTGCTCGGCCAACGCGACCATGAACTGCGACCAAGCTCCATCGACGGCTTGTTGCAGTGGTTTTCGGGCATCGATCCGGGCTGTGGCTGCCGCGACTCGCCAAGTGTGGTTTGCAGACGCTTGGTTCAAAGCCAGCTCTCCGGAAGAGGCGATTGCATCGACCTGGTATTCGAATCGAGCTTGGGCAATTGCATCGGATCGCGTGCGATCCAACTCGGATCGACTCCGAGCCAGTTGTGCATCAAGCCGACTCAGTTCGACGCTCTGAAGTTGGGTTCTCTGGACATCTTCAAACGCAACTTTGGTTGATAATCGAGCCGTGCGTTCTTTCCAGTTCTTCCTCGCGATTGAATCGCTGAGAGACTGAGCGTACAGAGCATCAGCCACGATAAGTCCTTTCTCACGAGCATGATCGAAACCCGAGTATCGTCTCAATTTCATCAACTGGGCGGTGCTCTCGGCCCGCTCGACCTCCTGAAGAAAAATGGACTCGCTGGACAATACCAACAATTGGTAATCGAAGTCGATTTGACGTTGCAGTTCAATCGCGTCGTATTGGCTTTGAAGTTCATGCGTCGAATACTCGAAAGCAAGAGTCGACTTGTCTTGTTGCAATTTGCGCTGAAGTGTTTCGTTTTCGATTGCATAGTGGCTCTCAGCTACCTTGAGCCCCATTTCTCTCACGTGGCCGAGATTTAGCAGTCGATGAGAATGACTCGCATCGGCTACCTGGAGACTCGTCGTCCAGTCAATTCCTTGCGATTGATCCTCGTAGGCTTGCGTCAACTCCAATTGATCCTTGGTATTGCTCCATTGCACTTGTAACTGTTGCTTTGCGTTATTCAGATTCACCGAAGATGTGTGGAGTTGCTGAGCATGGATACGATCGGCATCTGTGGTGGACTGGATCCTCAGGATTTTTGCATCCGAATTCTCCTGAATACGTTTGGTTTTAGCTTGTCCAATCGCACTCACAAAACCGATTTGGGATTCAATGCGATGACTCTCTTCAACGGCTCTTATTTCATCGAATCCATGGAGTAAAAACTCGTTTGGGGATCGGTCCATGAAATTGCCGCAACCATTGTCGAAGGCCGGTTGCAATCGCCAAGCGGCAGCGGTGATTGGTTCGGGTTTGACTCGCAAGCCAAGCCAGTTATCTAATTCGCGGCGGACCGACACAGGGGTAAGCCAGGATTCGGGGTGTATTTTAAGATAATAGGATTTCCACAACTCACCCATTTGTTCGGCTCTGAGCGTTCGCTGCTCGAGCAACCGAAGGTTGAGTTCCTCGATGGCATCTTGCGATCTTTGGTCGTAATTGGATTGCACCTGGAATTCCATCTTTTTAGACTCGTTGGACGCCGCTTGCGTGGCCACCATCCACTGGGCCTCTATGCGTGATTGATCGATCGTGGAATTTTGTTCCAGAAGCGATGTATCTTTCTCGAATTGCAATTGAGCTTGATGAACTTGATCGACCGTTTGGCGATTGCGTCGAGTCAGTTTCGATTGGTCTGCTCGACGGGCACTCGAATCAGAAAATTCTTTCCATGCGAGAGCCTCGCGGGTGGCTGAGTGTTGTGCCACGGTCGCTTGGGCCTGTTGCTTGAGAAGCAGTCGTGTGTTTGGATCGAGTTTCCGATAGATCTTTTCAAGCTCCAAGGATTGTTTTTGGAGCATCCTTTTTTCGTACTCGGATCTGGCTTGTACCTGCTGTAACTGGAAATTCTCCTGGGCATCGAGCATGGCGATCTGATCACTCTCGGAAGACAGATTATCGCTCTGGAGTGTATCGTACTGAACTCTGCGAAGATCGATCTTGCGACGGGTTTCATTCGAAGCTTGCCTCTCCTGGTGTGCGATTTGAAGATCCGCCATCTTTCGCGCGTAAGCATCCTGAGCCACCTGAGTCGCGATTGCCAGATCCAAATGAGCTTGGAAATTATTAGCGAGTTTTGGTACATCCTCGAGCCAAGCCCACTGAGCTTCGATGGGTTTGGCAAGCTCTTGCTCGATACCGAGCAAACGGAGGATTTCGGCTCGCTTTGTGCGCAGATCGTTGTCGATTTGCCGACTCGTTTCTCCGAGTTCCTTATCGCTTTGCTGGACTCTGTCTGAGTAGATACGATCGACGACCGCAAGCCGTTGATTGTACTGATCCCAGTCGATCGATCCTGTAGAGAATTCGTTGCCGATTTGATTCACACCAACCGAATGAGTGTACTTGGCTTGGGCTTTCTGAACACTTGCTGTAAGCTGTGCTTGTGCCAATTGGATATCGGCAAGCGCGGTCGTATTGGCTGTTTCGAGTTTCAGTGGCAGTAGGTTTGGGGTTGTCGTGTCCTTATGCGAAACATTCAAACCATACTGAGCCAGATAGCTAACTCCAGATGTCTGCGTAGCGAATTGCAATTGAGCAACGGCTAATGCCATACCTAGCTCCCGTGTAGCAGCAGCCTTGTCCTTTGCAAACACAAGTTCATTGGAGGCCGATTGTGAATCGCTTTGCAAGCGTATCTCCAACGCTTGAAGATCATCGAAGTTCGAGCGATTGGCCTGCTCTCGGGCTCTTTCCAGTTCGATTTGTAGTTTTCGAATGCTCAAGCTCCGCGTTGCAATGGCCTGATCAGCGACCGAATCGGTCCACGGGTTTGGTTGGGTATCCCGCCATTTTTGAACAACGGAGATGTATTGATCCCAATGGGTCAACAGGCGATTGAATTCGATTTGTTGGACCGCTCGCTGATGTTCAAGCCAGGGTGTGGCTTGCTGACGCGCGAACCGCAATGCCATCTCATTGGATTTGCATCGCATTTCTTTGCTCGCTTGAGCGATGGCCGAGTCATAGTTCTTTCGGCGATCCACCTGGGACAACGCGAATGCTTCATCCGCATTAGCAGTCGCTTGATGGTACCGCTGATACAACTGAAATTCATTGGCTTTGGTGCTTGCTGCAAGGCTCTCGACGCTTTGTATCCATGATGCTTCGATGGTGTCTCGCTGATTGAAAAAATCCTTGTCGATCGAAATTCTTTTGGACTCGAATTGATGTATAAGTTCGGCCATCGCGATCGTCTCATCGCGTGTGATTTGGTATCCCGTTACAGGCGGAACAATCGCTGTCCCCCAAACGCTACCTAGAAACGAATTATCGATCCAGATCCAACCATCGGTGATGTGATCGAGATTGGGTGGCTGGTAGACCCATGCGCTGAGGAATCGCTGATAGGATTCCTGGCCGATGGCTGACTCTCTCTGCATGAAGTCGATCCCATTGAGTCCGGATTCGAGCCGCTGGGTGTATTCGGCCTGCTTGCTTGCTTGAATCGATTCGAAACGTTCTTGAGCGAGTTGATTTGCATGGAGTTGAACCCATCGAGCGTGCTGGGTGCGGAACTCAAGCGTTGCGGCCAGTCGTTCGATTCTGAGCGTGTGCTGATCCGAGAGCGATCCGAGTTGCCGATGATGCTCGGCTGTAATTTTCGCTAAAGCATTCTCCTTCCAAAGATCCGCTTCCTGGACGCTTCGTTCCCCTTGCGACACTTCCCATGCTCGCAGAAGATCCCGTCGCTGCTGGGCTTGCTGAAGATCCGCAGCCGATTCGGAGCTAGTCAGGAGGGAATTCCTGCGTGCCAGGGCAAGGCACACCGTCGATGCTAGCGTGAAATCGTACTGACGTAGAGCAGTTTCATTACCGACGCGCCGATCTGCCTCGATGAGGATCAGCGCTTTTTCCAGTTCGGATTGCGCCTCAGCAAGAGCAACATCGAGTTGGTAATGGGCGAGTTGCTCGGCTGTGTCATAGCGATCCGCCATCGTCGCACGAAGAACGCTCTGCTGATGTTTCCTTTCCGCCAGCGCCTCATCGCGATCATGAGCGATTTGAGCCATTTGCAAGGCGAACGCGAGCTCGATGCTTGCAAGTTCCTGCGATTGTTCGCGCTGAAGTGCGTAGGAGGGTGCCTGAAATCCGGATTTGATTTCAAGAACTGATTGCTCATAAGTGTACCTTGCGTCGTATGTTATGCGGGAGTGCCGCAATAGCGCTGCCTTGATGACGTCGCTTGTTGGTCTGGAACTTGCGTCTAAAATCCTCCTTAGCTCGTGATTCGCAGCATCGATGATCGCATCCCGATTTCTTTGAGCTGTTCGAACCTGCTCAGCTTGTGCATCGGAAAGCATTTGGAATGCCGAGCGATATCGATCCTCAATCGCCTTGCGATCGCTTTGAAACTTCGCCAATGCACTTTGAGAGGCTTTGGCAAATTCCAAATAGACTTCCGAGTAATCCTCCTTGGTTGCTTTTTTTAAATCCAAACCATTTTGGGCCATCGCCTCGCGGTAGACTGCTTGTGCATCGCTCAATCTTATGTTGTAGAGAGTCCGAGCCCGATGAGTTGCCATGCTTGCTCGTTGACCAACGGAGCGTTGCTCGTCGACGAGCTGCTTACGCAGATTGTCCAAGCTGTTTTGAAACTCTCGATCATTCGATAGATCGATACCCATTCCGCTGGGGTCATCATGGTTCAACGCCTGGTAGAGACTTGTGCTCCAAGCGACCTTTGGCACCGTGAAATCTACGGATCGCACAGGTGGTAAAACCGGCGGCTGGGGCATGGCATCATCGGCAGGCAACCATTCGGAAACCAGATAGGGCAGATTGGGAAGGGTGTCTGAAGGCCACTGGATCGCAAGCTCATCGGGAAGGGGCAAATCAACGTCGGTTGTGCTGCTTGAGCGCAATTGCTCTCGGAGTTTTTCTAGAGCCTGCGATTGGGACTCCTGCAAATCGATCGTCGCGGTTGCCGTTTGGATCCAGTAATCCGAAGTCGCTTGACGCATCGCAAGGTAGCGAGAGGCAAGTGATGCTTGATTTCCAAGTTCCTTGTCGGTTGCAATCGCCTGCCGATCGCTGGCGAGTTGCTTGTAGGCTTGGCCCACACCCCGGTCATGTTCAGAGGGATTCGAGGGCTCTGGATTATCTCCAGATGAGTTGTTGTCTTTCGGAACCAACATTCCGCGAATTTCAGCCCATTGGCCTCGCAAGATCGTTCCATTGGAAAGAACCTCTTTGGTTCTGGCACGCAATCGGAAGTAACCGACTGAGTATCGAGTGGGGGTGTACTGAAACGAAAGATCCGATGCAGTGACAAGACTTTCATCGACGATCGAGTCGCCATCGAGATCAATTTCGATAGCCATCGAGCTATTTGCTCCGTCGCGGTCGACTTTACCTAGGATGGTCGGATCGCTAGTGATTCGATCGTCATCTTGAAGACCATCGTCTGACCGAAGGCGGAGTTCCTGGATTTTTGCGCGCTGGATGCTCGGATCGGTGATGCTAAACGATAGAGTTTTCCAAGCGCCCAAGAGCATCGACTCTGAGGTATCGCTAGGTGCAGAGGCTCGGAACCGATAGACATAGTCCCCGGGTGCAAGGCCATCGAGTGTTAAAGAGAAGTCGGCATAGCGGGTTACTTTGCTGATGCGATCGGCTTGTGCATCTCCGTTGGTGTCGATCTGGACAAGCATCCCATCGATGTCGCTTTGCGAACGAGCTTTGCCGATGATTGCATCGTTTGTGGTTTCGCTGCTTGAAACATAGCGAAGCTCGTAGAGCTCTGGAGCTGTATCGGTCTGGTCTTCAACCTCAAATTTAAAGTCATACCAACGATCCGGTGTGTTGTCTTCGATTTGGAGAGGACTGATTCGAATCGGCTGGAACGCAACGTGAACTTGGCCAGTCGAGTTCAATTTGGGTTTGTAGAGGAATCTACCGTCCTTGCCAACCGCGATCGTTTCATCGGCTTGCCGATCAAAGTCCAAATCGACCAGGACGACCGAGTTACCGATACCAGAAAGACTCGTCAATCGACCTAGGATAGCCCCTTGTTCGCTCTTTTGATCTTGGGGGGCTCCCGAGTCGTTGGCCAGCTGAAGCGATTCGATCACCAACGGTTCGAGGGTAGAAGGGACATAGGTTAAGTCAAAAGGTTGCCATGCACTGATGCTCATCGAGTCTTGTTGGTCATTGAGCCCAACGGTTCGGAAATGGAACAGGTGAGTACCATGTTGCAGACTTAACGGAGAGTATCGAAAGCTTCCGGAGGAGTCGATGGTTACTTCGTCATCAAAGTTACCGTCGCGATTGCGGTCGACTTGAACTCGCGCCTGAGCACTAGGGTTTGCGACTAGCCCTGTGATCGTCGCAAGACTACTGATGCGATCCGTATCGTTTCGACCTGTATCGAAGAGCAGGCGCAGATTGCGGATTTCCCCGGACTGCTCGCCTGGTGCGACCATCTCGAAATTCAGGGAGTTCCAATTTCCAACCAGTGGGGTGTTTCGATAGGGATCGGTCCATTGGACGCGAGCCGATACGCGGCGCTGGCCTAGTGGAACCAATTCAGGTCGAATCGTAAAACTACCGTCTTGGATAGGAATCGTCCAATCATCAGGGGTGCCGTCGGAGTTCCAATCGATTTGAATTTGGCTTATGTCGATTGCAATGCTATCCGGGCTTGCGATCAACCGACCTACCATCGTCGGCATGGAAGTGATCCGATCGCTGCTCGAAGATCCATCGTCGTTCAAAAGAGCCAGCGTCATCGATGGGGCAGTGGCGGGATTATAGACCCATTGAAACTCAATCCAATCGCTTGCCGTCTGCCAGTTGTTTGCTGGATCGATACTCTTTGTGCGAAATTTATAAACTTGAGAACCTGGGTAGATAGCTTCGTCCTGGAATAGGATGGTCGTGGAATTGCCATCGGTGGATTTGCCAACAGGGATCGAATGGATTTTTTTGCCGGTATCGATCTGTAGTTCACTCAGCCATAGCAAAGATTGGCCCGGTTCAACATCGATCAGAATACTTGGGTCGCTGGTGATACGATCGCTGCTCGATGCACCACTATCGCTGCGCAATTGTGGCTTTGGTATCGGAGGTGGATTTAAGGGTCGAACTTCGATACTGTACTGGATCCAGTTCCCATGGATGAAACTATTGGCCTCGTTGGACCACTGCTGCACACGTAGTTTTAGAGTATGGGTGCCTGGAGTAAGGTTCTCCAAGGTGTGTTCAAAGGATAGATCACTGGCCACCGGGATCGTCGCATTGGCTTGATCGTCTTGATCGGTATCGATTTGAATCGACAAACTGGATGCGACCGGATCCAATAGACTTGTACTGCCTTGTTGGGGTAGCGATGGATTCGTGACGGCACCTCGAAGAATCCAATGGCGGGGTGTTTCGGGCGGATTGCTATCGGATACACCGGTGATGATCCACGGCAGTTGAGGTGGATCGGCGATAACAAAATCAATGCTCTTCCAAGCTACCAAAGGCTTGCCAGATGGATCTTCGACAAGACGACAGCGAAGCGTTCGAGGGCCCGCAGTACGGGCAAAGTTTTGATCGATCGTCCGTGGATCGTACTGAGCTAGACGCTGATCGGCGCCTAAGAGCTCCGTGGCATCCGCGATGCCGTCTTGGGTGTGATCCCATTCGATGCGGACACTGGATTGACCCGAGTCTGACTTGGGATACTCACCGAGGATTGAAACACTGACCGTTGGGTCGAGAGTAACACGATCGGCTGGGTTTCCCGTATCGATTTTGAGCCGAAGATCATCGAATCGTAGTTGGCCAAGGTTCGGATCCTGGATGACTTGGTATTCAAACGAGTTCCAAGGTGACTGATCGATGATCACGTGCTGCGTCGTGTACCAAGTGGATCGGTATCGAAGGCTACGGAGTCCAGGGGAATTCGCGAGGCTTGGGTCGTGTGCTTGCGGGTCGAATTGGGATTTGGAAGGTGTTTTTTCGATGGTTTCAAAAGCATCCGGGATAAAGTCTCCTGTCCAATCGAATTCGGTCTTGAGAAATCCGTTTGAAAGTTTGCCGTCGACGAGAAACTCGATACGTTCGTCCCAAGTGATGCGATCGTTGGGCGATAAACCGGTGTCATTGACCAAGGAGACTTGGGTGATCCGAGGTTGTTCCTTTGGGTTTGAGGCTTTCGTGTCATTGTCGGCGATGCGCAGGGTATCAAGAGGCTTGCCGCCGATTTGGTACTGACCAAGAGGGCTTGGTATTAGCTGGATATTCATCCATTCGGTGTTTTCGGCTTCGGTGTCATCCATGACCGAAACGATCACAGAGGCGAGTGTTTCGCCGGGGGCAAATAGGAACTGGCCTGAATTGGTTTTGGGCGACCAGAATTTCGGATCGATAAGGCAGTCTTTAGCGAAAACGAGACCGTCGTGGAAAGTTAGTTCGAAAGGCAAGACAAGAGGTTCGTGAACAGGGCCTGTTCGACGCGCGCGAAGTCTTCCGTCGCGGAAACCTTCTTCGGCATCGATAGGGGGTAGAAGCTCGACGGCAGTTGTGTTGTTAGCAAAGTCGTTGTCCGAGATTAGGATCGAAGTGATGGTTGCCGGGACCCAGGTCCCGACTCGCGATGCATCCCAGAGTACGACTCGTACCGACTCGGTCGCTTCGGCAATCGAGTCATCGATCGCGATAATAGGAACATCGACGAAGGACACTCCAGGTTCGAAAACAACGATCGCTTTTGGTTCGCGGTAGTCGATATTTTTCTGCGCGGTGGAATCAGCAAGGATATTGAAGGTGACTTGGAGAGGTGGCATGGAATTGGATCTTTCCACGCGGAAATAACCGGGCCGGCCGGATTCCGAGGTCGGTTGGAAGTCAGAAATCCAGACGATCTCACGTGGACCGAAGAAGTGATTTTCACTGGGGATCCAAGGGGATTTTTGGATACCGTCACCCGCGATGGGTGAAACGCCAGGAAAACTGCTAGGAGGCTCGATACGAGCCGGGGGGAGCAACCAAGGGGCTGAAGTCATCAGCTTACGAGGTTCTAGGTTCTCGAGGATCAGTTTCCTGAGTTGCTCCCTTTTTTGGCTACTGTTTTTTAGCGAATGTTTTTGTTTACCGATTAGTCGACGAAGCCAGCGCAAACTGATGGTTTTCATCAGCATCCCTCCTTAGGTATTAGCGGAAAAAGTCCTAAGTGCTCCGATCGGGGATGTTGATCCCGATCGCTGTTCGCTGGCCAGCGAGCAACACGAGACCGATTTTAGGAAGGAACTGCAAAACGTGCCCGAAAACGGTTCACAATTTTTTGCGATTTTTTACTCGCACATCAATTTTCAATTCACACACGTAAGAATCGGGCTTACGAGAACTCTATCCCCTCACCCCGGGCCGAAGCTTTGAAGTTGCGAGGGCATCGAGTACGATAAAAGACAAAACTCGCAACTTCAAAGCCCGCTGGCGCATGGGTTTGCGCGTTGATGCGTATTGGTACCGCTGATCTAATCGCTAACCACTAGTCGAATAGCAGCTACAATTCGGAGGATGCTTTGAGTGCATCTGCAGCTTGCTGATGATCGAAGGTATCGGTGATGATTTTACCGTCCCTCAAGACGATATTCCGCTTGGCATTGCGAGCTACTCCCAGATCGTGCGTCACGAGAATCACCGTGAGGTTGCGTGTCTCATTGAGTTGCTTGAACAGCTCGATCACTTCACGGCTAGTGCGCGAGTCGAGGTTCCCTGTCGGTTCGTCTCCCATCAAGATCGATGGTTGGGTCGAAAGGGCTCGAGCAATCGCTACACGCTGTTGCTGGCCACCGGAGAGTTGGCCAGGATGGTGATCGAGTCGATCTCCGAGTCCGACTAGACTCAAGAGCTCTTTGGCTCGATCTTTACGCTCTCGATTGCTAAGACCTTGGCCGTAGAGCATCGGGAGTTCGACGTTTTCCAAGGCGCTGGTTCTAGCCAGGAGATTGAAGTTTTGAAAAACGAATCCGATCTGTTTGTTTCGAATGCGAGCCCGCACATCGGCGGCCATGTTGACGACCTCGACCCCCGCAAGCTTATAACTTCCTCGGGTAGGTCGGTCCAAGCATCCGAGGGTATTCATCAAGGTTGATTTGCCCGATCCACTCGGGCCGATCAGAGCTGAATACTCGCCTCGTTGCATGACCAAGTCGACACCGTCGAGGGCTCGAACCTCGACCTCCTCGAGCTTATAGACTTTGGCGACATCGTTGAGTTCGATCAGTGGTTGGTCTGTCATCTCGGATCGCTCTGCGTATGGATCGCTTGGGTGATTATATCGCTTGGGTGTCTATATCGCTTCGGGGCCACGTTCAGAGGTGCGGATTCGGACGCACTCTTCGAGGGGCAAGACGAATATTTTACCGTCCCCGATGCGCCCCTCTTGCTCGGTTTTTGCCCCTTTGAGGATCGCTTGCACGGTCGGTTCGACAAACTCCTCGTTGACAGCGATCTGGAGCTGTAACTTGCGAAGTAGTTGAATAGAACCATCGTCGGTTCTCTGGGCGTTTTGTTCTCCCTTTTGACGAGCGTACCCCAAGCAATCGACGACCGTTAGCCGAAAGACCTCGACTTGGCTAAGGGCCTGCTTGATCTGCTCGAGCCGATTGGGTTGGACGATTGCGATGATGAGCTTCACAGAGTCTCCCGGTTTCGGATCTTTCGGTGTCAGGATCTAAAAAACGAACCGGCGGGGGTGCCACCGGTTCGTATGGATTTCAACGTTGTAATCTAGGCTAGTCGACAAGTTGGCTTAAAAGCCACCTTGAGCGGCCATGCCCGCACGAACTCCACCAGCAGCGGCCTTGATGACCCCGTCTTGGATAGTGATTCGATTGACACCACCGCGTTCGATGATTTGGCTATCGAACATGATCATGTCATCGCTACCATTGAGCGACGAGAGCATACCGTCGACAACCGGGTTCGAATCGACAGTTTGAACGAAATTCAAGATCTTCGACAGGCTAACGCGGACAGTCGTCGGTACGCCTGGGGTGCCTTTGCTGTTGGCATTGGCATCCAAAGCGGTCTTCAGAGAACTTTCCGCATTCTTTCCGACCGACAGATAGACCGATTTTGGAGCCGTTGCGATGGCAATCTTGACATCGTCGCCCATGATCTTACGAAGCTTATCGTCGGCATTGTAAGGCAATGGAACGGAGATGTTGTGCAAGTTGGCACCTTGGTGCTTGCCCGACATGAGCTTGACCGAAACCGGAGCCCCAGCGTTGGTGGCTTCGTTGGCTAGGTCTTGAGCCAAGGCTTCGACCTTCGCGCCATCTGCCAAGGAAAACACGGCGATCGCATTGAGAGCAGGATCCGTTGTAACGCTGACCGATGCCTCGACAGATCCTTCTGCACTCGAATCGGTGAGGATCTTGATGAGTCGATCCAGGTACTCTTTAACCTTGGATGCTACAGCTGGGTTGTTGATTTGATCTTCGATCTGGGTGTAGACGGCCTTCTTGGCTTGATCGACACTTGCTTGCATCTGAGCGGCATCTTCGGGCGCAAAGAGACTCATGGTCTTTGCGCTGATAGCATTCGATCCGGTGATGTGTCCGGAGAGCTTTGATGCCAACGTCTTCATCGAGTTGAGCTGCTTGGCCAACCGCGATCCGTCGACCATTTGAGCTCCGAAGTCGATCGTCAGGTTCTTTTCCTTTGGATGAATTCCGAGGCCGAAAATGAATCGATCTGTTCCGGTGATGGCTTCTTCGAGCGACTTCATCGCCTGCTCGCCCTGCACTCGGTTGGCTTCGATTTCCGCATCGCTCAAGTCGCCCGATTGAGCTTCCATGGCTTGCTCAAAGCCCGTTCGCATTTGACTTGTGACCAGATCGAGCAGATCGTCTGGGATGTTCTGAACGTTGACTTCAAACATCAAGTCGTTCTTTGCAGCCATCTTATCGATGCGAGCACCTGGATTCTCAGGAGCTCCTTCGAGGGCATCTTCAGCGGTGGAAACAAAGAGCCAATTGTCTTTGTACTGAGCGAACAATGTGTTCGGGCCCAAGTTCATGCTGTAGAGGCCTTCGCCCAAATCCTCAGCTTCGCCGAAGAGTTCGAGCCCGCCGAGGAACTCATCGAGGTCGCTGATCGGAAGTGCAAGCACACCCATCGGGAGACCAGCACTGCTGAGTTTTACAAAGCCTCCGATTGGACGGGATCGATCCAAGCCACTGGTGTAACCATTGACTGCACCGGTAATGAGCCCACTTTGGGCACCGGCACCCGAGATACGCATCACGTGAGTAATATCGGGCAAGAGACGATCCAAGGGTGCGATTGCCAAGGTCACCACATCGGTGCCTTTGGAACTAGCGGTCTCAAATCCAGGAACTTCGAGAACCTGGGTGTCCTGGCCATAGACGCTATGGGTCGGTAAACAAACCAAAGCACCCGAAGAGAAGAAACCCGCAGCGGACAAACCCGCTGCTGCCAACCGTCGAAATCTCATAGCCCACAGCTCCTTAAAAATCAAAGTCGAAAAGCAATTCAGTAAAACTAAGGAAAAGCCCGCGATGTCTGCAGGCTTCCTAGCATTCGATGGCCGATAGATTTTCTTGGAACTTAGCGTTCCCGAAATACAATGCGACCCTTGGTTAGATCATAAGGCGAAAGCTCGACTCGAACCTTGTCCCCTGGAACAATCCGAATGAAGTTCTTGCGAATCTTGCCGGCAACATGGGCGAGAACCTCGCTTCCGGTCTCCAACTGCACCTTGAACCGCGTGTTGGCCAGTGCAGCCGTAACAGTTCCCTCCACTTCAAATGCTTCTTCGTTTTTTGCCATACAGGTTCCGAGGTTACTCTCTTTCAAAAATGATCTACGACCAAAAGCTCAGGTTTCAAAACAGACCTAGTCGAAACTCCCTAAACCACCGATCTTGTTATTAAGCTAATTTATAGACGATAACACCCCCGAGCGTCCACATCTGGAGCCAGACGAAAGCTCCTTTTTCCAGAACTTATCAGGCAACCGAACATTCTTTTTACCCAAGAAAACATTGATCCAAATATGACTTTGCCTGAATCCAAGCAGTCTTTCTTATATGTGGCCTGCCAACACGGTGCGGCCGGCGTTCTCAAAGAGGCCCTTTGCGAGCCGGTCGGTCCATTTCGCCTTGCCTATTCGGCCCGTGGTTTTCTGACCTTCAAAAGTCAGTTGGCAGTCCCGTTTTGGTCGAGAGCTTTGCCCGAGCATCCATTGATACGCTCGCGAGGAGTTGTCGTCGGGAAAGTTGAGGGGAGTCAATCGGCTTCCATGATTCAAAACATCCTCGAAATGATCCTGCCGCTGGATTGGCAAGTTTGCCATGTATGGCAGAGGGATTTGGCTGACCCGGGTTGGAACGGATTCGAGCCAGGAGGCACTCCGCTTGCCTGGCTGGTAGCCCAGGAGTTTCAAAAAGTACTTGCCACTGAGCCGATGGGGATTTCGCCGCGGCCCGTGATTGCCAATCGGCCCGCGTTTGATTCGATCGAGCCTTCAGACACTCCTGGATCGCCGATTCCCAAAGTCGAACGCATCTTGGAAATCATCATCGATGAACCTGGACGCTGGTGGGTGGCGACCAAGACCTCGCAGCACACGTACGATTACTGGCCAGGAGGCGTTCCGGAGTTCCCGATTCCGGAAGTGATTTTATCGCGAGCTTATCTGAAGATCGCAGAGGCTTTCGCTTGGTCGAATCTCCAAGTCCACCCAGGTGAAAAGGTCGTCGAGATCGGTTCGAGCCCCGGTGGTGCTTGCCAGTGGCTGGTCGATCAAGGGGCAATGGTCACGGGGATCGATCCTGCTGAAATGGACGAGCGGATCCTCAAGCATCCGAATTTCACGCATTGGCAGAGCCGATCGTTGCAAGTCAAACGCAAACTGTTTCAATCTTTTCGCATTTTGGTATGCGATGCGAATGTTGCTCCGAAGTATACGCTCGATACCGTCGAAGACATCGTCCTGTATCCAACAACCAAGCTTCGTGCCTTGGTACTGACGATCAAGCTACCGGATTGGGACACTTCGGCGCTAATCCCCGAGTACATCCAGCGCGTTGCATCATGGGGTTATGGCGACGTTCAAGTCCGTCAGCTTGCTCACAACCGCCGCGAAGTCTGCTTGGTCGCCAAGAATCGCTTGGCGGCAGTTAAACCCGAGTAGATCGACTTGGATGTCCTATGAATTATCCAAGAAGTTTCCGATGCATAGCCTGCGGTTGGTTTTCTCTCTTGGTCCAGTCGAACCATAATACGCCAAAGGTCATAGGGCTCGGTCGCATACCAAAATGTACCCCAAGAAAAAGGCTTCAGCGCACGATGAATCCAATCGCTCAATCACTCACCAAGCAAACGATCAAAGGCTTCTTGTCCGGATCGTTTTGGTCCATCCTCATGGGTTGTCTGGTGCAAGGTGTTTTTGCTCAGGCTCCTAAGCCCATTGTCATCGCGCATCGAGGAGCCAGTGGATATATCGTCGAGCATTCCGAGGGGGCAAAGGTTTTAGCGCATGCCCAAGGTGCTGACTACATCGAACAGGATGTCGTTTTGACCAAGGATCTGCAGTTGATCGTCACCCACGACATCCACATGGAAGAAACCACCGATGTCGAAAAAGTTTATCCCGATCGCGTTCGAAGCGACGGCAAATGGTACTTTGTCGACTTTACCTGGGAAGAGATACAACGACTGACGCTTCACGAAAGAACTCGAAAAGGGAGTGACCAGCAAGCTTTCACGGATCGCTTTCCTGGCGGTTTTGGACAACGCGTCTTGAGGCTCGAAGATGAGATTCGATTGATCCAAGGTCTCGATCGAACCACGGGTCGAAAAACTGGTTTGTATATCGAACTCAAAGGCCCAGCGTTTCATCGCAAGGAATTGTCGGTCTCGATGGGAGCAGAGCTACTGAAACTCCTTAAGCGTTTTGAACTCGACGAGGCTGCCGATCGTTGCTTTGTTCAGTGCTTTGAACTCGACGAACTGAATCAATTGCACAACCAGCACGCTTGCAAACTCCCTATGGTTTATCTCATCGGTAAACCTCTGGAACTCGATAAGATCAAAGACCTTAAGCCGGCGATTTCAGGTCTTGGCCCATCGCTTGACTTGGTCGCTTTGAAAAACGCAGATGGCAAAATCGAAAGCACGGGGATTGTCGAAGCGGCCCAGCGTGCAGGCCTGCTGGTTCATCCTTATACGGTGCGCAAGGAGCAGCAACCTCGCTGGTCCGATTCGCTCGACCAGACCCATCGAGTGCTTTTCGAGCAACTCAAAGTCGACGGCTTTTTCACCGACTTCCCCGATACTGCGCGGCGAGCTGTCGATGTTCGGTGAGCAGAAAGTCGCTCTCTTTGGAGCATCTTGCCGAGCCGCCGCGCAAGCCGCCAAGCGGGCGGGCCTGGACAAGGTTTATGCCTGGGATGAATTCCTCGATGCCGATCTTGCTCATGTAGCAACGGTGGCACCGCTGGCACAGTGGTACCAGGAGCAAACCGAGCCAATCATCGACTTGCGCAATTGCATGGTGGTTCTATGCGGTGGCATGGAGAACAAACCCAAACTCATCGATAGGCTTACCGACCTGGGCGCCATTGCTGGGACAACTGGCAACTCCATCCGCGATCTTCGATCTATCCAGAACTGGAAACAGTGGGCCGAGTCATCGAAGATCAGCTGGCCTGCAACCTACGGACCTTTCGATTCAACAAGTTCAGAACTTACGAAATTCAGCCGCGAGGTTCACGGGAACCGACCGTGGCTGATCAAGCCTACCTGCGGGGCAGGTGGTATCCATGTTCGGCCATTGCCAACAGATCACTCGATGGACCCGGGGGATGCAAACCAATACCGAGCAGTGCAGTGGTACGCACAGGAGTACATTCCGGGCAAATCGATCGGAGTCACCTACTGCTCCGATCGACAGAAGACTCACATGGTTGGTATCGCTAGAGGAATCGATGCTCAGGAGCTTGAGGCTCCTTTGCCGTTTATCTACCGAGGCAACATCGCAGCCATATCGGTCCCCGAACGAGCCGGCGAGTCTTTAGAGTTTTTCGGGTCTCAAGTTGCAAAGCAGACGGAGCTGCGTGGATTGTGGCAAGCGGACTTTCAGCTCGACTCCGAGGGACAACTTTGGCTCTTGGAGATCAATCCGCGTTGGTCGGCTAGCATGGAGTTGCACGAAACACTCCAAGGCTATTCTTGGATGAAAAAGCATCTAGAGCTTTTGCGATCGCCACATGCAGTATTGGACAACGCAACGGAATATCGGAAAGCTTCTGATGGGCAGATTGCAAAAGGGATTGTCTATGCCCCAAGGGATCTCGTCGCCAGCGCTGAACAAATTCGACGACTTTGGCAAAATCGCTGGGAGGGGACCTTAGGTGAACTACAAGACTCAGCGTTTCGGGTGGCCGATATCCCCGAGCCGATCCCTACAGGACTTTCTATTCCCGAGGGAATGCCGATTGCGACGGTGCTGTGCAGCAGTGGGCAAACCGAAGTTTCCGAAGCAGTTTTGCTTGGGAAAATCCAGCATGCACGATGTGTCTTGCTCGATTGGCTAAAAAACGTTTGAACCATTTTCGAGCATCTTTTGCAGCTTTTTGGAGAATGGACAGCAGCCCACAGCGTCTGTTTTCCTGGCCGGCTGTATTTGCTGGCCGCATCAAGCCCACAGCAAGGATGACTCGAATGCTATCACAGCGATTGATCGAACGAGGACGGTTAGCTTACCAAGCCCTTGAGTGCCGCGAAGAGGCGGCTCGATACCGGGCTGCAGCCGCAGACCTGATGGAAGCTATCGCGCTGGCAGAAAGTGGCGATGAGAGCAAGCTCAAGGCCTTCTTGGAATCCATGGATCAACAAGCTTGGTCGGGCAGTTCTCCGATCACGTCTCAAAGCCTTCCTCAATGTCTTCCTCAAAGCTCAAAAATCGATCTGGTTTCTAAAACGGAATATTCGCAGGAAAAGAACAATACCGCATCTTGGGAGACGATGATTCAAGGAGCAAAGCAGCGAGGTGAGAAGCAGGCCAAAGCAACGACTTCCATCAAAGCAACGACTGCGGCCAATACAACGACTGCAGTCAAAGTAGATACAGCGATCAAATCCGATACCGCCATCGACGCAGATGCTTCGAAAAAGCAAACGACTCAACGCAAACAAGCTGCGGACAAGAAGTCCTTGGGAGAACAAAGTCCGATCAAAGCAAATCCTAATAAGCTGACGGTGCCCTTAAAGATGCCTAGAGTGAATCAGACTTGGACCAAGAGGAAACTGACCAAGTTCGGTTTGGACGTGTGGGTCAGTTTGGCCGTGCATGGAGTCCTGTTGGTGATTTTGGGACTCTGGGTCGTCGTCACGATACAAAATACACCGGTTCTGAGTGTGGTTGCCGCGACGGTTGAATCCAACGATGTGCTTATGGAGATCCCTGCCGAGTCGGTTTCGCAACTCGATTCGACCAGCACCGATTCGAGTAGCATCGAGACTCCGGAGACTTCCGATATCAAAATTGATATCGATACGAATTCGGTTTCGGTTGAGAAAACCGATTTGGGAATTTTGGCTCCATCACAGGCCAGTTCGATCTCCCAGCAGATTTCCAAAGCGGGTGCTCCGGCGAATAAGATGGTCGAGGGGGCCGAGTTCTTTGGATCCAAGGCCATTGGCAATAGGTTTGTTTATGTCGTCGATGCATCGCCGAGCATGCGTCGGGATCGGGCCTTTGATGCGGCCAAGGAGGAGATACTCCGGTCGCTTCGATCGATGAAACCCAAGCAGCGGTTTGCCATCCTTTTCTTTGGCGGTACGGTCGATGTACTCGAGCTGGATCCAGGGGGAAAAATCGATCAACCGCAGAGTGCAACCCCGGAAAATATTGAAAAAGCGATACGATGGCTCGCAAAAAATACGATTCAAAAGGAAGGGAAACCGCCCATCGATGCAATCAAATCAGCCTTGGAATTGCAGCCCGACGGGATTTTCCTACTGTTCGACGGCGATACGAAGTTGGATAATTGGACTCAGGTCGTCCGGCAGTTGAACACTTCCGACGGTCTGTTTACGGATGGAGGCACCAAGGTTCCGATCCATGTTATCCATTTTTTTCGCGACGAATTCCAACGTTCGATGCAACGCTTGGCAGAGGAAAACGGCGGCACTTATCGCTTCGTACCGAGATCGAATTTTCGATTGCAGCCTTAAAGCTCAATCCAATCAGGTGCACTCATGAGCCAACCGATAAAATCGATGGGGGCATTCTTGGTCTCTTTGTGCATCCACCTGATTTGTCTTTTGGGGATGGCTTTGGTATTGATCGGTGCAGGCGGTGGCAAAGGATCCGGTCTGCATCTTCTGGTTGATGCATCGGAGGATTCGACGCAGGCCGAAGCGACCCAGTTGGAACTATCGAGCACACTTCAAGAGAGCCTCAGCGAGAGTCAATCGCTCCAGAGTCCCGAGGTTCCGGAGCTGACAGTATCGACCAAGATCAATTCGCTTTCAAACAATCCGACCGACTATGCGATCGGCACCGGGGAAATGGCCCCTTCGGGAGCTTCGGCTGCCTTTTCACAAGCCGCTGAAGCGGCCGTGGCTGGCGGTTCGAAGATAGAGATCCCGACAAAGGATCCAGGATATGGCAAAGGAGCCTCCTTCTTTGGCACCTACGCACCCGGTCAGCGTTTCGTTTTTGTGATCGATTCTTCCAAGTCGATGCTTGAGGGAGCACGCTGGGTGACCCTCAGGCGAGAGTTGATGCGCGCCATCCAAGGATTATCGCCAGACCAAGAATTTTTTGTGATCAGCTTTGATGTCAGTGCCCATCCGATGTTCGATAGCTATCCGCCTATTGGTAAGTTTTTGCCACCGACTCCCGAGAGCATTCAGCGACTGAATTACTGGCTCAACAGCATCAATCATGGAGGAGCAACGCTTCCGGCCTCGAGCGTCGGGCTTGCATTGCGACTCAAACCCGATGCGATCTTTTTGCTCTCCGACGGAGAGATTCAAGACAATACCGTCGCGGACTTGAGAATCTACAATCGAGTCAAGCAGGAATCAGGAGATGTCAAAGTAGCCATACCGATCCACACCGTCCTGTTGTACAGTCCCATCGGCGCAGCGACTTTGGAAGCAATCGCCAACGAAAACGACGGCGTCTTTACTCCAGTAAGACAGTTGGCTCGTCGCTAAAACCTCCCCTTTTTCCAGTGCATTTCCTGGAATCTCATTGCCTAGACCAAAGGCTTTTGTTTCAATCCATCGTGTGAAAGATCCTCTGTGCTTTGGTTATCCTCTCTTACGACCGAGTCGCTCGATGAATCCCAACTCCTCCCCAGAACCTGTGCACTTGGAACCTGTTCCCATTTTGCACCATAAACCCAAGCGATTTCGCAAGGCGGCCAAGCGTGCGGTGTTTGCAAGTAGCCTCCTAGCACTGGGGCTCACCGGTGTTGGAACGTGGAAGTTCCGATCAAGCCTGCCGGCACTCAGTGGCAAGCACGCGACGACACATGTCGTGGAATCGGTAAAGATCGATCGCGACGCGATGGGGATCCCCACGATCCATGCGACCAGTCGCACCGATGCTGCCTATGCACTTGGGTTTGCGCATGCGCAGGACAGATTCTTTCAGATGGATCTGTTGCGTAGAGTCCCTGCGGGCCGATTGGCAGAGTTGGTCGGCAAGTCGGCTGTGGGCGCCGATAAACGCTACCGTAAACATCGCTTTAGCGACATGGCAGAAAAGGTTTTTGCGAAAGCTGACAAAGAGCACCAATTGATCCTCGAAGCCTATTGCCGGGGGGTCAATGAAGGTTTGCAAAAACTCGACGACGAGCCTTTTGAGTACCAAGTACTCCAAGCCACGCCGGAGCCTTGGAAGCCGACCGACTCGTTTTTGGTCATGGTCACCATGCTGTGCGACTTGCAACCAATGGACGGCTCACCCGAACAAGCCTTAACATTGCTCCACGAGAAAGTGCCTCAAGAGGTTTTCGATTATTTGGTGCGAGCCGGTTCGCGATGGGACGCAGCCTTGGACGATTCGAAATTAACCCAGCCAAGTATCCCTGGGCCAGAGGTTTGGAGTCTTCGTGGAGGCAAGTCCAACGACCAAGCAGCATCGGTTTGGCAAACTCGGCCAGAGCTTGATCCTACCGAGCTTGCGTGGCTGAACTCAAGCCACTTGCTCGATCCGGAGTTCAGGGTCGGAAGCAACAACTGGGCCGTCAGCAGCAAGCTTGGCAAGCCCGCTGAGGGAATGGGCGGAACCAACCGCGCCATTCTTGCCTCGGACATGCACCTGGGACTCAGGGTTCCGACGGTTTGGTATCGAGCCGTCATGCGCACACCGACTCGCAACCATCCCGGTCGACAGCTCGTGGGTGTGACCCTCCCGGGCGCACCGGTCATGGTAGAAGGTTCCAATGGCACGGTAGCTTGGGGATTCACCAACAGCACGGGAGACTTTGGTGATCTCATCGAATTGAAGATGGTCGATGAGAATCAATACGCAACACCCGCCGGGCCACGCTCTTTGGAATCCTTTACCGAGAAAATTGCTTACTCGGGAGGTGCCGAGGACTATACCTACGAGTGGTCGATATGGGGGCCGGTCGTGGAGGTCAGAGATAAAAGGCGATTTGTCCATAAATGGATTGGCAACGATCCAGAGGCCTTCGATCTAAATATCCTCAACATGGAGTCAGCCCGCTCCGTCGACGAACTCGCGGACATGGCCAACCGAGCCGGAATGCCCAACCAAAACGTGATGATGGTCGACGATCAAGGAAACATCGGCTGGACGATCTCCGGTCGTCTCCCCAAACGCAAAGGGCCGCCCGAATGGGTCGCACGAGACTGGTCGACTCAAGAAGCTTGGGAAGGCTATTACGAGCCTCAGCAACACCCTCGAGTGATGAACCCACCCTCGGGTCGCCTATGGACAGCCAACAATCGAATCATGGGGGGAGACTTTCTTCAGAGTGTCGGAGATGGACGCTTTGACCCCGGAGCTCGAGCCACTCAGATTCGCGATAGGCTTTTGGAGAAAGACCAGTTCGATGAGAAAGACTTGCTGGCCATTCAGCTCGATGATGAAGGGAGAATGCTAAAGGTCTGGCAAAAGTGGTTGCAAGAGCTGATCGCTGCCGATCCGAATGTAGCGAGCCAAGAGTTTGCTGATTATGCGAAGCGACAGCAGTTGCGAGCCAGCACCGATTCGGTCACGTATCGGATCGTGCATGAATTTCGAAACCAAGTCTTTTTGAGAATCTTCGGTTTCGATATCGCTCGTCGAGGTAACAGCGATGCAAAGAAGAGAGGACTGGCACTTAAGCTTGGGATCAACCGTAGCGTACCGGTCTCCTACGAGGATGTCGCCGAGGAACTTATCGAACAAAAGCCCATGCACTGGCTGCCCGATGAGTTCGAGTCCTGGGAAGCCTTGCTCAAAGACTCTGCGTTGGCCACCCAAGACGAACTGACCAAGGATCAACCGTTAGCCGAAGCGACTTGGGGGAAACGGAACCGAGCGGCGATCAAGCATCCTTTATCGATGGCAGCCCCGGCGCTGAGTACCTTTTTGGATATGCCTGATGTCGAGTTGGCAGGGGACAGCCATTTACCCCGAGTGCAAAGCCCATCGGGTGGTGCATCGCAACGATTGGTCGTAAGCCCTGGGTTTGAACAAGTCGGGATCTACCACCAACCCGGGGGTGCCTCAGGCCATCCCCTGTCTCCATACTATCGAGCAGGCTTTGATGATTGGGCCCAAGGCAACGCGTCGATGCTCATGCCCGGTCCGGTCGTTCATTCGATCCAGATCACCCCAAAGTAACCTTGTTCTGGCCAAAGTATTCCAATTCGCTCGATAGGAATTCATCCAACTCGGGGTCTTTGAGCAGCAGAACGTCGTAGTAGATCGAATCGGAAAGAACTTGGTGAAACAGCAAGTTCTTTATAGGCGACAATTCGCCCAAAAAGAACTTTCCGAACAGCTCTCCGAGATTGCTATAGAGGATGCAATGGGAGTATCCGGCTTGTTCGAAGACATTGAGGGCGTTGCACACAGTATCGATATAAGCTGGATTCCCAAACGGTGCGCATTCAAAGAGAACTGCGGGTTGTTTTTCGGCAATCCATCTGCGGGCTCCTACCAAAACCTTAAAATCATGTCCGTCGGTATCGACCTTGAGGATATTGGCTTGCTGAGCGAATGTATGCTCCTGGAGAATATCGTCTAGAGTCCTGCTGCGCATGGCCAGCCCATCGCTTGATGCCACCAGAGCCGCTGTTCCGTTCTTTTCCTCGATCCTGTAAGTTCCTTGAAGGCTCTCCGAAGAGCACAGGTCGCTGATGATGGTCACATTGGGATTATCTGACCAGTTGGCGACTAGGAATTTTCGAAAGTTAGGATCGGGTTCAATTGCGAGAAATCGATCCTTGGGACCCGTGTAGAATCCGGCGATCGTATCGCCGATATTGGCACCTACATCGATTAGGGTCACTTGGCCATTTTTCCGAAGGATGTACTGACTGATGCGCCCAGGGAGTCGATCGTAGAAACGATGGTCTTGCAGATAAATTGGTAGCAAGTGCGATAAGGGCATTTGCAAAGGGTGACCGTGGACCATCATCGTGCAGGTCGGATCGCCCAAGAGTTTGATCAACGCTTTTCGAGGCAACGACCAGAAGCTACGTCCAACTCGGCCGGAGTGTACATAGCTTTGATAAACCATGCTTGCGATGCCCATCAAAACTCCTTTTCATGCGATTGCCTGTGCTTACGCCGCGATTGTTAGACACGCTTGAAAAGCGGTCAAGTGGACTGCGGGGGGCAGCAAGAAAGGATTCTTGATACAATTCTTCGCATCTAACGTAACCGGCTTTGCCTTTTAGGATGCGATCCCGCGAAACCTATTGAAAGCGACCATGACTCTCAGAATCGAATTGCAGCTTTGTTTTCTATGCTTTTTGATGCTGCTAGGACTGACTCTCGGGGGTTGTGTCCAGAGGAGCGAGTCTTCAGCAACTATTTACTGCGCAGCGGATCGAGAGTTCGCAGCACCGATCCTCGATGCTTTCGAGCGAGCGAATTTCAAAGAGGGTTCCCAAAGCGACTCGCAGAGCGATCAAGTCGTCCGACTCTTTGACGTCGAGGCATCCAAGACCCTCGGTTTGGTCACTCGTATCGAGCAGGAATCCGCGCGGCCCAAGTGCGATGTCTTTTGGAACAACGAGATCATGCATACGATTCGACTCCAAAAAGCCGGATTGCTTGAGCCTCGCCGTTGGAGTATTCCCGACGGATGGCCAGAAGGTTTCCAAGCCACCGATCGAACTTGGATCGGCTTTGCGGCTCGAGCACGGGTTCTGATCGTCAACACCGAAAAGCTCAGGGACAAATCGCAATGGCCAACGAGTGTCCAAGACCTTGCATCATCGAGTTGGAAGGGGAACTGTGGATATGCAAATCCGGTTTACGGTACCACTGCGACCCACTTTGCGGTGCTTGCCAGTCACCCGTCGGCTCTAGGAGCAACCCCATGGAGCGAGTGGATCGGAGAGGTTCGAAAGAATGCAGTGATGCTCGCGGGCAACAAACAAGTTGCTTTGGCGGTTTCAAGTGGTCAGATCGCTTGGGGTTTGACAGATACCGATGATGCAATCATCGAAAAGGAAAAAGGGATGCCTGTCGAGATGGTCTTTCCCGATCAGTTACCAGACCAATTCGGTACCGTTTTTATTCCCAATACCGTCGCGGTGATCCGTAAAGCACCTCATCCGGTGCTGG
>JAJTFC010000131.1 GCA_021298315.1 Planctomycetaceae bacterium | reverse complement strand
CTGTCGTTCGTCGGCCATGTCAAAGAGCCGATACTTGAAACTGGTGGAACCCAAATTGGCAACGAGGACTTTCATTGTCGATCCTTGACTTGAAAACTATTTCAGGAAAGCGGACGTCAGACCTTCGGAAGGACGAGGAATGATGTGGCTGCTGACGAGTTCGCCGACTTGTGAAGCCGCAGCGGCTCCAGCTTCGACGGCAGCTCGAACCGAGCCGACATCGCCACTGACGATGGTCGTGACATAAGCACCACCGATGTCAATTCGCTTGACGATCTCGACACTGGCGGCCTTGGCCATCGCGTCGGTGGCTTCGATCAGAGCCAACAGGCCCTTGGTTTCAATCAATCCGATTGCAGCTTGCATGGTTAGATAGTTCTTTCTTTTTGAATATGTTTGTGTTGAGCACAGTTTGAGGATGGGAATTACTCAGCCGAAGCCGAAGGTGCCGAGACCTTCAAAACCTTGGTGATATCTTCGTGTGGACGAGCGATCACTTGTACGCTCAAGACTTGTCCGATTCTGCCAGCCGCCGCAGCACCTGCATCGGTGGCAGCCTTGACCGCAGCTACATCGCCGCTGACAAAAGCCGAGACCAAGCCGCTACCGACTTTGTCCCATCCGAGAAACTTCACATTCGCTGCCTTCATCATCGCGTCGACTGCTTCGACCAGTGCGATGAATCCTTTGGTCTCGATCATGCCGAGAGCCTCGTTCGTTTTAGCCATAAGTTGCTACTCCAAGAGAGAAAAAGGGATACAAACCAAAAATTGTTTTTCGCTGCCGTGCGAGTTGTGCTCAGAGACCCACGATCAATGATGGTCGTGGCACTTGCACGGTTCCTGCCGTTTCAATTCGATGCTCGTGGCATGATCCAAATCGCAAGCGTTCCCCTCATCGGTATCGATGTGGACTTCCAGCTTTGCATTGGAATCTTCACGCACCAGCAAATCATCGAAGGTCACTGAGCATTGGTCGCTCTTGACCTTCAAGGCCATAAAATCACCGTTTTTGACTCCATAGTAGGAGCAGTCTCGGGGATTGATATGTACGTGTCTTGCAGCTCGAATAACCCCTTCGTGCAGTTCAACTGCACCCGCGGGGCCGACCAAGACGCAGCCGGGAGTTCCCTTGATGTCACCGCTGTGGCGAACCGGTGCATCGATACCAAGAGAGATTGTGTCGGTGAAAGCTAGCTCGACCTGACTGGCTTTGCGGGTAGGACCAAGAACGCGAACGTTCGGAATCATCCGCCTGCGAGGCCCCACGATCATGACGGTTTCAGCGGCAGCGAAAAAGCCGTCTTGGTAGAGCCCCTTTTCAGGTGTGAGCTTCTTGCCTTTGCCAAAAAGCTTTTCGACATGCTCATCGGTCAAATGTATATGCCTTGCCGAGATACTCACCACAAGCTTAGGTGTGTAGACTCCAGCACTCTCTGGCGGATTGCTTGTGCTCGAATGGGTGATGTGTCCGGTTTGTCCTAGTGCATTGGCGATAGCCATACGAACTAAGGCTTCGATGCGACCCGGATCGATGTTGCCATTGAGATTGGAGGCGGAGGCATTCATGGTGCAGATTCGTTTAGGATGTCAAAGGTGATGGTTGTTGTTCTTGATGATCAATCGATGCGAGAATTAGCTTGGTTTTCAACGAGGCGATTCGATCGCGCCAGGAATCGTTCAATTCGTGGTCGACGACCAGCGTGTCGACTTGATTCCATTCGCACATGCGGGCCAAGCTTGATCGCCCAAACTTGGTGCTATCGGCGACGATGATCGTCCGATCTGCAGCATTCATCATGCACCGTTCGGTTTCCACCAGGAGCATGTTGCTGTTGTAGAACCCTTTTTCGTTCACGCCGGCGACACTCAGGAATGCTTTTTGGACATTGATCGTTTCGAGCATTTGATCCGTATAAGGTCCATGCGTAACTCCGGTGCGGTTGTGGATTGCCCCACCGAGGACAACCAAGTCGACCGAATCGCTAGCCGAAAAAAGGTTCGCGACCGGGAGCGAATTGGTCACGATTTGAAGGGGTCGCCCTACGAGTTGTTTTGCAAGCTCATAGGTCGTGCTACCACCGTCGAGAAGAACCGTATCGTGATCGCTGACGAGCTTTGCAGCCTCCAAGGCGATGGCTCGTTTTTTGTCCCAGGCTCCGTCGTTGGCGTTGGGGCGATGGAATTGACGTATGCTGCTTACCGACCCGGTGTAAAAGACCCCTCCGTGAGTGCGCCGGGCTTCTCCCGACTCCTCGAGCGATTCGAGGTCCCGGCGAATGGTCGATTCACTCACATCCAGGGAATCCTTGAGCTCCGGGATCGAAACGAACCCCTGCTGCCGGATAAACTCCAGCATTCGGGCCCTTCGGGCCATCGACGTATTGGCAGAGGTTTGGAAATTCATCAAATTCAGGTAGAAATCATTCAAAATCGGCGGGTTTTCCGTCTTCCAAGTGGCGCATTTGGTCGCCACATGGAAGAAACACACTCTTTCTTCCAGAAATATGTCATATCCTGGGAGGTTTTCAACCGACGAGCCGTTCTATTTTGCCTGATTGGAACAATTTATCCCGGTTTTTCGTGACGCAACATGCGCAGCGAATGCAAGAAATGCGCCACCTGTAACGATTTTAAGGGCTTACTGGCCCAAAGACAGGTTCTGCGGAAGGTCCTGGCATGCCATCACCATTCCATGGTGCCGCGTGGCAAACCCCAAGCGTTGCAAGATCTGAACGTGACCGGTTCGACTCGGGTCAATAATCACCTGAACCTTCTGCTTGCGCTCGTTTTGCAGCAATCGCATGCACTCCGAGAGCAAGCAAATCCAATGCTCAGCAAGCACATCCTCGCTGACTTGGGCTGCGGGCAAGTCCGGAATGATTAGACGTGCCAACCAGGACTCCAATCCGGGCACGAAAGCTTCGGGCGTCCAAACACTGACCGATAACTCAACATGCGGATGCGATTTGGTAACCAACTGATAGACGGTCTGATCGCAATGCCCATACACTACGTTCTGCCACCAGTTGGTCTGTGACTCAGCAAGCACCTGACTGACGAGACTGTTTCGCCGAACACCGATCTGCACGCGGTCCATCGGGAGCTTAAATCTCGCCAAGGACAACTCCCAACATTCGGTGGCTTGCAAGGGGCGAAAACCATGGCTTTGCATCCAGCGTAGCAATCGCACATCGCTCGAGTGCACCCCTAGAAAACCGTCCCCTTCAGCAATACCGATGTAAAAAACACTGTCGTGAAAAGCCCCGAGCCCAACGCATCTAACCAAACGTTCTTTAGCCATCCACTGCAGACACTCAGTGAGTAATTCGCTCGCAATCGCGTCTTCATCCGCTCCTGGTCGCACGCACAAGCGATGCACGATGCCTGAATCTTTGCCGATCGAATGGGCCTCAGGATTCCGGCCAAAGTGGATGAAGCCGACGAGCCCCTCTTGAGAGTCCTGCGCAACGAGAAACTCATCGCTGCGAAAAAAGGGTTTTGCCAGGATCCCCAGATCCCAAGCGACGACCGTGCAATCGGATTTCGAACAGTAGGCTTGGTGGTGCAAACACCAGATCTTTGCCAGAGAGGGAGTATCGACGTTGAGAAAAGATCGAATACTCCGCACGATGCTATCCTAAGACCGGCGGCACTTTGAAAAAGGATTCGTCATGGACAGGTGCGTTGCGTAAAACGTCTTCCACATCCAATGACTTCGAGACGTGGTCTGGAGCAAACACATCAGTGACTTCAATGGCGTGAACAAGCGGTTGGACACCCGAGGTGTCCACTTGCTTGAGCTGCTCAAAAAGTGCCAGAATTCTGTTTAAGTCCGACTGCACCTCGGAAACTTGCTCCGAGGGAACCTCGAGCCGAGCGAGCTTTGCGAGCCTTTGAATTTCTGCTGCAGAAAGCGTCATCGGATCCTATTGATCGACCAGCAATCTAGTTGCTGGGCAGCGAGAATGGCTTGTTGCGAACAGCCTTTCGGACTCGACCCGAACGGATGCATTGTGTGCAGACGCGAATCGTCTTGACCTCACCGCTTGGCAACGAAGCTTTAATAGTTTGAAGGTTAGGGAGAAATCTTCGGCGAGTAATCCCGGTGATCTTCGTTCCCACGCCGCCCAAATACTTGGCCTTACCTCGAGTCTCGATCATATTGCCAACTTGAGGCGACTTATTGCAAACTTCACAAGCTCTTGCCATGACTAGACCCGATTTCGCAAACCAATACTTTTACTTGAGAAACGTAACGAACAAACCTGAGCAACCCGCTTACGACAGGCCATCTCGGGCCCGAGAGTATAGCCCTAACCCCTTGAAAATCAACGCCAAAACTGAGTTGTCCATGCGGTTTGGATTGCCGAATACTAAACCTGGGTTACACTAGGTAAGCACACTGGCACGTGATTCATAACTTACAACCCAGCAAAGACTTGCGCCATTACACGATGAACACGCAGAAATTCACCCGGGAATTTTCAAGCGTCGTCGAGGCAGCTGGAAATCTAGCGGTTTCCATCGGGGCCGACTCGCTTTTGTTCCTGCTCGATGGTGCGACGGACTGGGAACGTCTTCGGGAACTGGTCCCCAACGATATCCAGCGTATTTTGGTCGCCGCCGACCGGGAAGAAGACCTCGAGGCGGCCACAGGCTTCGGACTTATCCCACTGGTTCTCAACAAGGAGGATTCTCCTCTCCTTGAGCGACTTCAGCACGCCCTGCTGGAAGCCGTTGCCGATGAACATCTTGCTAGCCAGAGCGAAGTCGTCGCGGTTTATTGCGGGTTCGAAGCCAATCGCATGGACTCGATTTCGATCATCAAACTCGACGAACGGATGCGACGCTTTACCAGCCGTGACCTGCAACGACTCGAAACAGCCGTTCCTCTGAACAACCTCAAGATCGTTATCGATCTTGCAGTTCAAATCGGTCGTGAAGGCCGTGAAGGAAACAAAGTAGGCACCTTGTTTGTCGTCGGCGATACACGCAAAGTCCTTGCCCACTGCAAAGACAGTGGCTTTGACCCACTCAAGGGCTACAGTCGAAAAAACCGAAACCTTCACGATGCTCGAGTCCGCGAAGACATCAAAGAGATTGCTCAGATGGATGGGGCCTTTGTCGTCTCACCCGACGGAGTCGTAGAACGATCGCGTCAGATCCTCGAAGTCCTGCACGAAAACCTTCAACTCTCCAAAGGGCTAGGTTCGCGGCACTGGGCCGCTGCGGCCATCTCGCAACGCACCAAGGCCATCGCGATCGTCGTCAGCCAATCGAGTGGCACGGTGCGCGTTTTCCAAAACGGCCTCCTGGTCCTACGCATCGAACCGATGGATCAAGCCATCAAATGGCAAGAGTTCAACTACGAACCACCTCCGAACGAAGCCTCGGATTGATCCATGACCAGCATCGACGAACCCTTTGTCGCTGTCGTAACTGGTGCTGCAAGCGGCATCGGCCAAGCCATCGCAATCGAACTTGCCAATCGAGGTTGCCGTTTGGTTCTCCACACGCGCAGCAACATCGATGGCCTGATGCAAACGGCCAGCCGATGCACAAACCCGCATACCAATCAAAACCAGATCACCGCATCGAAAAAGCCCCTGTGCATCGTTGCCGATCTTCGGAACAACACCAGCCTCTACTCGATGGCTCATGCTGCATTTTCCCTTTGCGGTTACGTCAATCTATGGGTGCATTCAGCCGGCACCGATGTGCTAACTGGGGAGGCCAAGTCCTGGTCGTTTGAAAAAAAACTCACGGAACTCTGGGACTTAGATGTCCGCGCAATGATGCTTCTAAGTCGCACCGTAGCCGACCGCCAAACGCATCAGATCTCCTCTCACAAAACCTTGCCATCGATGATTCATATCGGTTGGGATCAAGCTTCTTCGGGGATGGAAGGTGATAGCGGTCAGTACTTCAGCGCCATCAAGTCCGCCGTCAGCGCCTTTTCTAAAAGCTTGGCCAAAAGCTATGCCCCAAAACTCCGAGTCAATTGCATCAGTCCAGGTTGGATCCAAACCGAATGGGGACGCGAGACCTCCGAAGCTTGGTCTCATCGAGCCAAGAGCGAATGCCTACTGGGCAGATGGGGTCGCCCCGAGGATGTCGCCAAGGTCGTTTCGGCTATCAGTTTGGGTGATGGAGAATTCATCAATGCCCAAGACATCTCGGTCAATGGAGGTTGGCAAGGAGCACAAGGAATCGTTCAGAGCCAAACTACTTTAGATCGACCATCTTAAGCCTGCGTATTTTTTGGAATTGGAATTGCGGTATACTCTCAAGAATCCTCTTTTTGTTTATTTATCTGCATGCTTTCGACTTTCGAAAGCATCCTAGCAACCCCCGGCTTTCTACCTCATGCTTCCTATCCGTCGAATTTTGGCTGCCAACCGCAGTGAAATCGCCATCCGGATCTTCCGCAGCGCCCACGAACTCGGAATCCGAACCGTCGCGATCTACTCCCATGAAGACCGCTTTGCCCTACACCGTTTCAAAGCCGACGAAGCTTATCCGATCGGTAAGCCAGGAGAGCCGATCCGATCCTATTTGGACATTCCGGCCATCGTCGATTTGTGTTTGGAGAACAAGATCGATGCGGTTCATCCCGGTTATGGGTTTCTTTCCGAGAACGCTGAATTTGCTAGAGCCCTTCGCAACGCCGGGATCATGTTCATAGGTCCGAGCAACGAAGCGCTCGAACTTCTGGGGGACAAAGTCGCGGCTCGCGAGATCGCAAAACAAGTTGGAGTGCCGATCCTCGAAGGTTCTGCGGCGGCTGTTCGCAGTCTCGATGAAGCGCTACAGATCGCTCGCAAGATGCAATACCCGATCATGCTCAAAGCCTCCAAAGGGGGAGGTGGGCGAGGGATGCGAGTTGTCGAACAAGAGGATCAACTGGCAAGCAATCTGGAACAAGCTCAGCGCGAAGCGAAGAACGCTTTCGGGAGCGACGAAGTCTTCCTGGAAAAACTCGTCGGTCGAGCTCGACACTTGGAAGTCCAGATCCTTGGTGACCAGCATGGCAATATCGTCCATCTGCACGAACGCGATTGCTCGGTACAGCGCCGACACCAAAAGGTCGTCGAGATCGCTCCGGCTCCGAACCTCAGTAAAAAAGTCGCTTCCGAGTTGCACGAGGCTGCTTTGGCTATCGCTCGCAAAGTCGGATACTACTGCGCAGGAACGGTCGAATTCTTGCTCGATACCGAAACAAACAAATTCTATTTCATCGAAGTCAACCCACGCATCCAAGTCGAGCACACGGTGACCGAGGAGGTCACTGGTGTGGATTTGATTCGTTCGCAGATCCTTGTTTCCTGCGGCTATCGGCTCGGTGATGAGTCCCAAGGCTTGCCAAAACAAAGCGAAATCCAAGTTGTCGGCTCGGCGATTCAGTGCAGGGTGACAACCGAAGATCCCTCGAATCAGTTTCGTCCTGATTATGGACGTATCACTCACTATCGCAGCGCCGGCGGACTTGGTGTCCGCCTCGATGCAGGTAGCGCTTTTAGCGGTGCGGTGGTAAACCCATTTTATGACTCGCTATTGGTGAAAGTCACGGCCAGAGGCAGGAACCTGACCGAAGCGGCCGGACGCATGGAACGCTGCTTGCAAGAGTTCCGTATCCGAGGTGTGAAAACCAATATCCCATTTTTGATCTCGCTCATCAGGCATCCGACCTTCCAAGCCGGCGATGCTACGACTCGGATGATCGACAAGACACCCGAACTCTTCGAACTGCCCAAACGGCGAGACCGAGCCACGCGACTCTTGCGATTCATCGCCGATACGGTCGTCAACGGCAACAAGCTCGTCGAGAAAACAGGGGCCAAGGTTCGACGCGAACCGGCTTTGGCGCCTAAGCTTCTAGCAGGTCAAGCAATTCCTGATGGATACCGCCAAAAGTTCCTTCAACTCGGTGCGGCACCATTCTGCCAATCCATTCGCAACAACAAAGAGTTGCTGCTGACCGATACGACGATGCGCGACGCGCACCAATCCCTGCTGGCCACCCGGGTGCGCACTTTCGACATGCTCAAAGTCGCCGATGCTTACGCCAAACTCGCCCCGCAACTGTTTTCGATGGAGATGTGGGGAGGAGCAACCTTTGACACCTCGATGCGGTTCCTCAAAGAGAGTCCCTGGCAAAGACTAGCAGATCTTCGAGATAGGATCCCTAACATCCTTTTCCAAATGCTCCTTAGAGCATCGAATGCCGTCGGTTATACCAACTATCCGGACAACGTCGTTCGAGCCTTCGTCCACGAAGCGGCTCAGGCTGGAGTCGATATTTTCCGAGTCTTTGACGCGCTCAACTGGGCCGATAACATGCGAGTTGCCATGGAAGCAGTCGTCGAGTCGGGAATGATCTGCGAAGCTGCCATCTGCTATACCGGTGATATCCTCAATCCAAACCGACAAAAATATTCGCTAAGGTACTATATCGATTTGGCCAAGCAGTTAGAAAAGATGGGTGCCCATATGCTGGCCATCAAAGACATGGCCGGGTTGTGCAAGCCAGCGGCAGCCAAGGTTCTCGTCTCGGAGCTTAGGCAACACATCGGTATCCCAATCCATTTCCATACCCACGACACGGCGGGCATCCAAGCATCCTCGATCCTCAATGCCGCCGAACAAGGGCTCGAAGTGGCCGACGGAGCCTTGGCCTCGATGTCCGGGGGAACATCCCAAGTCAACCTCAATACGCTCGTGGAAGCATTGAGGTACTCTCCTCGCGAAAGCAAACTCGACACGGATGCTCTGACAGCACTTTCGGAATACTGGAAAGAAGTCAGGCAGTTCTACGCACCATTCGAAGGTGAGTCGCTGGTTGCCGGTGGGGATCTGTACCAACACGAAATGCCAGGTGGTCAGTACACGAACCTCTATCAGCAAGCCAAAGCTTTAGGGTTATCGGATCGCTGGGATCACGTCTGCAAAATGTATGCTGCAGCCAACCAACTCCTGGGAGATATCGTCAAGGTCACACCGACGAGCAAAGCCGTAGGCGATTTGGCGCTGTTTATGGTGGCCAACGAACTGAGTGTCGATGACATCCTCCATGGATCCCGCGAACTTTCTTATCCAGCCTCAGTGCTCGATCTTGTCGGCGGGATGATGGGACAACCACCTGGAGGTTTTCCTGAGAAGGTCAAGCGAGCGATCCTTCGGAGCAATCCCGAAGTCACCAATCGCCCCGGCGAAACACTCCCAGCACACGATTTCAATGCAACGGCCAAGGAGCTCGAAGCCAAACTTGGTCGCGATCCGATCATGCAAGAGACCGTCACCAGCGCGCTTTATCCCAAGGTCTTTGACGAGTACATCGCACACCTTAGGGATTACGGAGACGTCTCGCTCTTGCCCACTCCGATTTTCTTTTATGGGCCAACGATTGGCGAAGAGTTTTCCGTTGACATCGAATCAGGCAAGCGTCTGATTGTAAAATTCTTGGCCGTCGGAGAGCCTCGTCCAGATGGAGTCCGAACCGTCTTTTTCGAACTCAATGGACAACCCCGAGAAGTCGAAGTCGTCGACAAGTCCATCGAGACCAAAGCCGCAAAGAGGATCAAGGCCGATTCGGCCGATCCGACCCATGTGGCAGCAGCCATGCCAGGGATGGTTATCGGAGTTGCCATCGCCGCCGGAACGCGTGTTGCCAAGGGGCAAAAACTCTTGTCCCTTGAAGCCATGAAAATGGAGACGGTCATCAATGCCGAGCGGGACGGAGAGATTGCCCAGTTGCTCGTCAGTTCGGGCAGCCAAGTGGAAGCCGGCGATTTGCTGCTGATCCTCAAATAGTTTGGCCTGCGGACTGCGTCCGGTGTTATACTTTTGATCAGAGGTTACACGATATGATTGAAATCAAATACACCGGCGATGCCTTGTGGGAAAGGATTGAGCGAGCCGTGGAGAAGGTCAAAGATCGAATGCGGAGGGTGACCCGAGCGCTCAACGCTGCGGAGATCCCTTATGCGATCATTGGGGGCAATGCAGTTCAGCATTGGGTTTCCCAGGTCGATGAGTCAGTGGTTCGAAACACTCAGGATGTCGACATCATCCTCAATGAATCCGATTTAGAAAGAGCGATTCCGGTATTGGAATCTGCGGGGTTTATTTTTCGACAAGCGGCCGGAATTACGATGTTCCTCGATGGCCCCGATGCCAAAGCCCGGGACGCGGTGCATGTGGTCTTTGCAGGAAAAAAAGTGCGCGAGCACTACACGGAGGCTGTCCCTGAGATCGACAAGGTTGAGTGGATCGAGGATGCTCGAACCTTACCCTTCGATCGATTGGTCAAAATGAAGCTGACATCATTTCGGAGAAAGGACCAAGTTCATCTACTCGACATGATTTCGATAGGCTTGCTCGACCCGAGTTGGCTCGATCGATTTTCTCCGGAGTTAAGGTCGAGATTGCAGGAGTTACTAGATAACCCTGACGGCTGATTTTTCCTTATCGCTCTTAGGCTCTTAGAGCCTATCGGAAAAACCTAAGTGGCATTGGAAAAAGGATCCTTCCGGAGTTTTCGTGGGTCGAAGCTCGGTTTTCTCGTACTCTGCATCGCTCAGAGGATCAGTACGGTTAAGCTTTTGCACTTAACTGAGTTAGGCAAACTCAAATACCGCAGGGACAGTGATCAGTGCAACGACGCTGACCCGATTGCATCCCGGGCTTGCCACACGTCAAGCATGCCGGTGTGCGCTGCAGACGCTCAGCCTTGGCGACCGCTTGAGCCGTATTCAGTTTGTACAGCGCCTTGCAAGACTACTGTTTAAAATGCGTTGTCCAGTCGGAAAAAACGAGATTCGGCACTCGCTCGAAGTCAAC
>JAJTFC010000130.1 GCA_021298315.1 Planctomycetaceae bacterium | reverse complement strand
TCGTTTTCCAAGTGTTTTAGGGTCTTTTGGACACTCTTCTTGGCATAAGCATCCCATGTCTGCTTGAGCCGGTTCCTTTCCTGGGTGATCAGATCAACCAATTGAGTTCGACGAGTCACAAGAGCCGCATGGCTACGCTCCTCGTCGGATTGCGCTTCGCTTGCAATGGGTTTGAGCACCGATGCGAATTGCGATATGACTTTCGCATCGATCTGATCGGTTTTCGCGTCGGCACCCATACTGCGAGCAAACTCACGCACACGCCTGGCATTGACCACCGCATGCAAGATCCCATGGCTACCCAGTTGGGCGCACAGAAGCGATTCGTAACCGCCACTGGCTTCCATGACAAACATGTATTGAGACTGACCTTGGATTCGCACACACAGAGCCTTGACATCTTCGGCATCATTCTTAATCCGTTCGGACTTTCCGGTGTCCGGAAAGAACAGATCCAGGTGCTTGCTGGCAACATCCACTCCTACATAAACCTTCGATTCCTGAATACTCATTTCATCCCTTTCTAGTAATATTCGAGCTGACCAATAGGACACTCCTGCAACGGTTCGGGTTCGAAAAGAGAACACACTGCGAGCTGGCTACTCGACGATCTTCAGAGCCACGAGTACACGTTCTACAATGCGTTCGGAACGTACAAAGTTCTTAAAAAGAGCTTAACCGTACTGTTCCTCTGAGGGTAGATATCGGAAGATACTACGAGCACCGCTTCACTGAGCACGAGAACGCAGCACGCCAGTTCCAATGCAATCGCTGGAGCCACTAAAATACCTGGAGAATCTAATTTATCATGTTAAACGCGTTTCGATTACGAGCATGAATTGTAAGATCCCTCAAGAGCCCTAAGATTCAGAAAGTACCCGGAGGTTCAAGATGCATTCCCTATCAAGACTTAATCTGTTTTGTTGCTTGAGGTTCGTGGTTGTCCTGGGTTGGATCTTCGTTGCTCAAGGGCTAGAGACGAAAAGGTCTTTGGGCCAGACTCGGATCGACCAACTCGAACACAAGTATGCAGATAACCAAGGGGTTAAAATCCATTATGTCAAAGCAGGAACAGGGCCGCTGGTGGTTTTCGTCCATGGGTTTCCCGATTATTGGTACTCTTGGCGGCATCAGTTACAGCACTTGCAGGATGAATCGACTCTCGTGGCGATCGATACACGAGGCTATAACCTCAGCGACAAGCCGGAAGCGGAGGAGCTCTACGACATGTCGTACCTGGTCTCTGATGTGCTTGCAGTGATCAAGAACGAAGGGAGATCCAAGGCGACCTTGGTTGGCCACGACTGGGGAGGAGCGATCTGTTGGTCAACTGCAGCGGCTCATCCGGAAATCGTCGAAAACTTGGTGATCGTCAACTTACCGCATTTGGCTTGTTTGGCTCGTGAGCTCCAGGGAGAGAATTCGGCGCAGCATAAGGCTTCGCAGTATGCAAGGAGTTTTCAGAACAAGGACTCGCACAAATTTCTCAATGCGGAGATCCTTGCAAGCATCGTTCCGACACAGACTCCTGAGGATCGCGAGCTCTACAAAGAGGCCTTTGGGAGATCCTCCATGTACGGCCTGATGAGTTACTATCGCCGCAATTATCCCAAGGAGCCTTATCAGATCCCGCAGATCCCCAAAATTCAAATGCCGGTTTTGCAGTTTCATGGATTGGCCGATAAAGCCTTGCTTGCTCCAGCCCTCAACAACACTTGGGAACACCTGTCCAAGGATTGGACACTTGTGACGCTTCCAAGTACGGATCATTGGGCGCATGTTCAGCAAGCCGAAAGAGTCACCCAGACGATGCGATGGTGGTTGAAGATGCAAAGGGAATCGTCGGGTAAGTGATAAGGGGTTTTGGAGGCAAGGCCTGAATCTTATTGCCGGTCGAAGTACGCTTCGCGAACCTCGGACTCTAGTGTGAGAGTATCGGCAAGGGCCGCTCGGAATCGATCTTGATTGAGCCAGTAGAGCAAGCACGGTTCGGTGGCCCAGACGCTTGCGTTTCTCGGTTGGCCAGAGAGCAGCGCCAGTTCCCCAAAAAAATCACCTTCGGTCAACTCTGTGACTTGCTCTTGAGGATGACCTCGACGCACCGAGACTCGGCCTTGGCGAATCAGGTAGAAGCGGTCTCCGGGGTCTCCTTGGCGGATGATCTGCTGCCCGGCAGCGACGCTTTCGATTTTGAATTCGTCTGCGACTCGCGTGAGCGTTCGAGGAGTCACTTGTTCAAAGACTCTGCAACGGGCGAGCATCTGAGTGATGATCGCGGCTTCTTTGACCAGTGCATCGCTGCGGATCGAACCGTCGACGAGCGTCAAGATACGGTCGGCCACATCGAGGATCCGATTGTCGTGGGTGACGATCACGATGGTGGTTTGTTTTTCTCGGGCGAGTTTCTGCAGCAGTTCGACCACCGTCCGTCCACTTTGTTCATCCAGTGCGGCGGTCGGTTCGTCGGCAAGAACAAGTTTCGGTTCGTGGACCAGTCCCCTGGCGATTGCAACGCGTTGTTTCTGGCCACCTGAGAGTTGTTTAGGCCTGTGGTGCATCCGGTTTTCAAGTCCGACAGCTTGGAGGATCTCCTGGGCTTTGGTCAGTTGCTCCCGTGCAGACAGATGGGGTTGGCACAGTTCGAGAGCCATTCGGACGTTTTGCGTAGCCGTCAGAGATTCGAAAAGGTTATGAGCTTGAAAGATAAATCCAACCTGTCGCCGAAACTCTTCCATGGCTCGGGGGCTGGCTCCGACGAGGGATTGGCCCAAGACTTCGAGTTTTCCCTCTTGGACGCTGCGCAGGGCCCCAAGAAGCGTTAAAAGGGTTGTTTTCCCCGATCCGCTGGGCCCTGTCATGATCAGGATTTCACCAGGGTAGACCGACAGGTCGTTGTCGAAGAGAACCTGTTTTCGCAGTTCGCCGATTCCGAAATAGTGGCTTAGCCCCTGCGCCCGGATCGAAGGAGTTTGTCCGAGTGAGATTTTCGATCGGGTAGCCGGATCAAATTGCGTGGCCCGCTCGTTGGTGCGGGGGATCATGGCGTTTTGGCATCCATCGTTTGAGATTTCTTTGGTAATCTTTTTGCTGGAACCTCTCGCGGGTTCGAGTCTCGAATTACCCTAGAAAAAGGTCGTTTTGACTCCAAGTATCACCTGCACAAGATCCACCGGTAAAGAATCGGCTCTGCCGTCTGCAAAGCGTATCGTCCACGGAATGATAATCGGACATTTTATAAAAAATCTGTCGCCAGCGAAGTTGCCCTTTTTTTTGCGGGTTTTCCCTACCGTTGTGATCGCCTGCGGATTGATCTGGGCAAGTTTCAATGCGGTTTACTCGCAATCGCCTGCTGGTTCGGGCAATTCGAGCAAGTCGGTCTCTGGGGGTAAATCGCCCACAGGTAGCATTGTCGCCCAAGGTCGATTGCAGCCGACCAAAGGGATTTTGCGACTCTCGGCCCTTCCGGGAGATCGAGTCCAGGAGGTGATGGTCCAGATCGGTTCAGTTGTTTCCCAAGCCGAACCATTAGTGGTTTTCGAAAGCGCAAAACTCAAATCACTCGAATTGCAGATCGCACGACTTAAACTCGACGATGCCATTTTGCTTTACCAAAACGCCTTGAGGGAGGCTCAATTGGCCGTCGATACAGCCCAGTTGAAACTTCGCTCGACCGAACAAATGCAAAAGCAAGCCGAATCGAACCTCCAGCTCGTTGGCCGCCAGTCTCAAATCCTGCGCAGCCTCGATGAGCAAATACAAAGTCTTGAAACGATTCGAAACAATCCTCGCTTGCGAGGGGCCGTCGGGAGCATCGAGATCGAGGCTATACGAAGCCAGAAGATAAGCGCCCAAGCCGAGTACGATCGGAGTTTGTTGGGAGCAACCCAAGCGACCCAGACAGCCGCCGATCTTGTTGCTCAGGCTCAGTCGGTACTTCAAAGCGCCAAGCAAGCGCAAGAGGATCTAAAGGCCAATCCAGGGTATCTACCGCTGGAAAAACAGATCGAGCTATTGCAAATGCAACTCGATCAGGCCACGCTCCTTGCACCCGCGTCAGGAACGATCTTGCAAGTCAACGCTATGCCCGGAGAGCGTACCGCCGCTAGTCCGCTGATTGAGATGGCTGATCTGTCCCAAATGACTTGCGTTGCAGAGGTCCATGAAGCCGATGTCGGACTGGTACGCATCGGCCAAGTCGCACAGATGCAGTCGGCATCGTTATCCAGAGCGATTCGTGGCAAAGTCAGCCGCATCGATCGGGTCGTTGGTGCCTCTTCGATCCGCTCGCCCAATCCGTTGGCCCGGTCGGACTTTCGTTCGATTGCCGTCTGGATTCAGATCGATCCAGAGGATGTCCCTTTGGCATCCGAGCGAGTCCAATTGCAAGTCGAAGTGTCGATCAGCCCGTGACGGGGGCTTTTGCATTGACCAAGACCAATGCGATCCAAAAGCTGATGAGCAACAGCACCCAGACAATATCCAGGAAGTGCCAGTAGAGGGTGCAGACCTTCAATCCGATGTTTCGCTCGTGATCGTAACGGTTAGCAAGTGCGTTCCTTGCGGTCCACCACAGGCCGATCGCTCCTCCGACGACGTGCGCGGCATGCAAAAAGACCAGGATAAACGTATATCCATAGGCGCTTTCGTTGCGAGTCGGTGCGTCGGCAAGCCCATCGAGCAGTCGTTTCATCCCATCGGACTGGATGAACAGAAAGCCAATTCCCATGACGCAAGCCCCTATTGCCATCTGCTTGACCCTGAGCAATCGGTCCCGTTTTGCGGCCCGATAGGCCAATTCCAAGAACAGTGAGACTCCAACGAGCAGTAGGGTCGAAGGAATGAAGCTCCAAGGCAGGCTCATCCGCTGGGTGATCGCGTGCTGGGATTGAACCCGCATGGCGATATAAACCACGTACAGCAGGATGCTTGAGATAAAGAAAACCGCAAGCGATCCGATAAACAACCAAATTCCCTGAGTGGCTCGTGCATCGCTAGGTAAAACCGAACTTCTGCCTGAGGATGGGGGTTGGCTACCAAGATCGATAGAGGATTCAGGTGGGTTGGCCAAGATGAATTACTCGCTGGGTTCTGGAATTGGAATGCTATCCGTAACACTGTAGCAACCAGGGAAATCGGTAGCATCCTTGAAAAGCTGGAGAATGTAGGGGATTTGCCAAGCGTAACGCTGGAAATGCTGGCATATCGGTGAGAATCGATTTCAAAGTTTCCGCCCGATTTTTCGATACGCTTTACCTAAACCGACTCAATTCGACGCCTGGACAGTTCCGATACTACCAGCACATACCGATGTAGTGCGTTTTGGTACCTAGGGGGCCAAACGCTGGAACTTCGAGGAACGGGTGGGAAATCGACTATGTCCATTTTGCAACGAACTTTGCGAACATTTGTACTCACGGCGGCCGCCATGGCTGGACAGCTGGGGTTTGCCGACAGTGGCTACCACCCGTTCTCTCAGCCGGTGGACTTTGATCCAGATTGGCAGCTGTTTGCACCGATGCAGCTCCAAGATGTCGAGGATCTGTCTCCTCGGCAACGAGCCCCTCACGGGTTGTACTTGACCTACGACCGGATCTATACCGGTATGACTCGACCTGAGGTCAATGGTCAGTCCTATCTGATGGATTCGACTTGGGGTAACCGCTGGGACTTTGGCTGGATGAACCGAAAGGAAAGCGGCTGGGCGTTTTCTTATCAAGTCGTCACTGGTCCAAACGTCTATCACGGCTACGAACAGTTGCGTTTGAACGGTTTTACGGACGCTCAGGTCGATGATGATTCCGATGTCCCGTTCTTCAGGCCAACTCCATTTGATAACGATCCGTACACCTTGGAACGAACCTATGATGTCGTTCAGAGCATCAATGTCGGGAACTACTCGAGTTTCGAAGCCAACAAGACTTGGCGGATGGAGCCCTATCGCTACGGCGGTATGCTCGAACCCCTGATCGGCTTGCGATATGTCAAGTTCGTCGATACGGCCCGAAGTGACGACTACCGGACATTCCTTGCTGAAGACCCTTTGGATCCAACGGAGATTCTCGGTCAAGGCGAAGTCTACACCAATGACTTGGTGCAATCCAGAAACGATATGATCCTCGGACAACTCGGATTCCGTTACTTCCGAAACATCCGCCGATGGACCCTTTCGTCGGACTTCAAGGTGTTCGCTGGGCATACGTTCCAAACCCAAGAAATCACTCGGTATGTTACAACCACGGTCTATCCAGACGATGTCGCTGTCGGCGATGAACCTATCTCTGACGGAGATCACACCGGAACCTCGTTCTTCTCGCAAAGAAACAACGAAACACCAGTCGGCTTTGACCTGCGAACCGAGGCGGCCTTCAGTGCAACCAAGCACATCGATCTACGAGTCGGCTTCCAAATGATCTACTTCGGCCAAGGCATTTGGCGTGGGGCAACTTTGAATCAAGGGAACAACCTCGACACCAATCAGCAACTCGTCATGCCCGGATTGACGTTCGGTTTTGCTGTGAACCGCTAAAGTCTGGGCCACGGCACAGCGGAGTGTGCCTGCGACCTTATGAGAACAACCACTGAGCGAGTCCCATTCGTGGCTCGCTCAGTGCATTTAATGCTTGCATTGAGTGCGACTTGGGATTGAGCCGGGCAAGTAGAAATTGGTACAAACCCCGGTTGCGATTCGAAGCAACGGGTCGCTCGGTTTGAACACCAGCAGGCCAAAGATGCCTGGAACGAGGAAGCTAGGATGTTGTCGAAGAAAAATCAGCGGTGCGAGCAGGCTTTCGAGATCCCGCTACTGCCATCGATCCTGGTCGGAACGGCCCTTTGTTGCTTGTTCTACTTTGCTATTCTTCTGCCCCCGTTGCGTCATCCTCTGGTGATCCGCTATGCGCTGTGCCATTGGGTCGCCGTCGCCTCGGCATGGCTATTCTTTACGGCTGCAGTCTATCTTTTTCAGAAGCTACTGGTGTTGGCTCGTCAATCGAGTCTTGTAAACCAACTCGAACCGGTCTTGGAGCAGTGGGTCGACTATCGATCCGAATGGGACTTGGATCCATCGATGGATGGATACCAGAGAGCCACCTCGTTGGAATCGTTGTGGAAACTTCAAAAGAAGCATTTGGTTCGATCCTGGTATGGTTTGCGGCTGGGGCGATTGCTCAGTCGACAAGTCGAGCGTCGCTCGACAGCACGCCTGGACGAAGACATTCAAGAGTTTGCTGACCGAGACGCCGATGCGCAGCATTCGAGCTATGCGATGGTTCGGATCAATTGCTGGGCCATGCCGATGTTGGGTTTTCTCGGTACGGTCATCGGTATCAGTGATACCCTCGGGCAGATGGATGCCCAGGCCTTGGCCAGCGGATCTCAGGAAGCGATGAACGGACTGACCAGTGGTCTGTATGTGGCTTTCGATACGACCGCCGTCGGACTTGTACTGACCATGGTCGCGATGTTCATTCAGTTTTTTGTGCAGCGTGCCGAGCAATCCTTTTTGGCCACGATCGATCGCGGTACAGCTTCGGCGATGCATCGCTGTTTGTCCGATCAGGAGCATTCCGACACCCGGGATGTCGAGGCATCGTTGAAACTCGTCGCCAATCGACTCATCGAGTCGATGCAGCGACTCGTGCAACAGCAAACGCAATTGTGGCAAGAGTCGGTGTCGCAAGTCCACAATGAATGGACCACTGCCAGCGCAAGGGCCACCGAGACCTCGCTCGGTACGATTCAGCGAGCCTTAGCAAGCACCCTGGCAGAGCATCGCGACTCGATGCGAGAATGCTTAACCCAACTGACGGTCTTGCAAAGCCAGGGCGCTGAGCAGATCGATGGCCGTTTTCAGCAGTGGCAAACGACGCTCTCGGAACAGTCCCGGCTCGCATTGAGGCAACAACAGGAAGTCACCAGAAACGCAGAGCTATTGCAGAAGCTTTTGGACTCGACGCAATTGGTTCAAGCCATGCAGCAACCGATCCAGGCAACCTTGGAGCGCATGACCCACTTCGATCGATTCCAAGAAGCTGCCTTGAGCCTTACAGAAGCTGTGATGGTCTTGAGCTCTCAGCTTGAGCGTTCCGGACATGTGTCGCGCCAAGCCGTTCGACGCAGAGCAGCCAGGGATCTACAAGCCGAGGATACTTCTGAGCAATCCGAAGAGATAGCCGACCAAGCGGCTCAAGCCGTTGTATTGAAGCTCGATTCACATTCAACGAGAAAAGCGGGATGAGCAAACGATCGTGTGGCAACGATTATGCCCCATCGACTTTCCCTTTCCTTGCAGTATTGCTGTGCGTTATCGGTGCGCTGGTCCTCTTGCTGGTCATCAGCATCACGAATTCCAGGGCCTCGGCGAAGAATCAAGTTCAAGAAGAGCTCAGTCAAGCGATCGAGCAGGCCAAAGAGAATTCGGACTATTTGGTCTCCATTTCCCAGGAGCTCGAGGCTAGACGCCAGCAAGTCAAAAAACAAATTGAATCGCGCCGCAGCGAACTCGCACGAACCGAAGACCATATCAGCAGGCTCGAGCGGGAACTAGAAGAATCCATAGCCCATCTTCAGAGCCTCCAGGAAACATCAAGTACACCGAAAGATTCGCTCGACAATGCATCGCGGATCGAGCAACTGCAGAATCGAATCGAGGAGGAAAAACTCAAGCTTTCCGAGAAGATCGAGCAGCAGAAAGATCAAACGCCATCCTTTTCGATCATCCCATACGAGGGAGCTAATCGAACGTCGCGACGACCTGTTTATCTCGAATGCACCCAAGAGGGAGTGGTTATTCAACCCGAAGGGATCCTCATCACGCTGGAGGATCTAGGACCCCCTCATGGACCCGGAAATCCGCTCGATGCTTCGCTTCGCGTCCTGCGAACAGCTTACCAAGCCCGCGATAATGTCTATGGAATTACGATCCCCCCCTACCCTCTTTTGCTCGTGCGCCCCGATGGTATCCACAGTTACGCCCTGGCTCGCTCGGCAATGTCTGGTTGGGACGACCAATTCGGTTACGAGCTGATCGATGCCCAGATGCAACTGGCTTTCCCTGAGGGGATTCCCGATCTAAAAAGCGAGTTGACGAAGACCTTGGCCGTCGCCAAAGATCGACAGCGTGCCCTGATTGCTGCTTTGCCTGCTCGCTACAGTCGAAATCCTTTTGCAAGCAAGTCCTCTGATTCGTGGGATTCGATCGATGGCCCTTTGGCCTCTGGCGATAGAGCCTCTGGCGCGTCATCCAAACCACAGTCCGCCAAGGGGTCCGGTAAATCCACCAAAGAGCAAGACGATGGCCGTCGCTGGGAAATGCTTCAGCAATTGCCTCCAGGTGTCGTTGCGACACCCAATCCACTCAATCCACTCAATCCATCCGATCGATCCGATCGATCCGATCGATCCGACTTGAATTCCTTGGCTGGCGATTCGCAATCTCCTGGTTCTTCGCAAGGATCGCCAATCTCTGGCGGCTCTCGCATCGGACAACCTGGCGATGATGATTCTCAAACAACCGGTGGGTCTTCCTCGGAAACCAACGGCACTGCGAGCCAAGGGAGCGTTATGGCTTCGAACTCCTCCGGGCAGAATGCCTCGAGTCGATTTTCCTCGGCAAGCAGTGGTTCTGCCCAGGGAGCTTCTAACTCCGGTCAGACGGCACAAGAAGTCGAGTTAGAGCAAGCGATCAAGGAACAGGCAATGAAGGCCAACGGCCAGGCTACCTCGAAGGGAGTTTCTTCGAGTCCGACCAAACCGCCAGGCGCTGAGAGCGAACTTAAACCCATCAGTATGTCGGCTGGTAAGGATTGGGCGACGACACGTATGGACAACAAGTCGACGCCGGTATCGAGACCTATTCGAATCATTGCACTTCAAGACCGCTGGCTCATGTGCCGCGAAGGCCAAGACTGGAAATACGATGCAGAGATCCTTCTGGATCAAGGGCCACAGGGCGCCTCAGAGCAGCTTCAACAAGCGATCCGAGACAGGGTCGAATCCTGGGGGTTATCGCTGCCTGGAGGGTATTGGGTCCCTTCTTTGACAGTGCAAACGGCAGCCGATGCCGATCAGAGCGTCGGACGCTTGCAAAGACTACTTGAGGGGAGCGGAGTAGTGATCCGCACCGAACCTCTCGTAACTCCTAACTCTCGCAAGTAACACAAGGTCCCACGTCCATGGCAAAACGCAATGAAGATGAGCTTGCAATTGGCGAAGACTCCTTCATGGATACAATCGCCAATCTTGTAGGCATCATGATCATTCTGGTCGTGATTGTTGGAGCCAAGGGTTACGATGCAGCAAGAGCCTTGGCCCGAGAAGAGGCACACGATCAAATCCAGCAGCTACAGTCTCCGACAAGTCAAGCCGAGAATCTCGATCGAGATCTCGATGATCAGCTCGAAGAGCTTGAGAAATACGAAATCGAAACGGCTTATCGAAACGCCGAACGGTTGACGCTCGTGGATCGAAAAACACTCATCGATCAAGAGATCCGCAAGCGGCTGGCCCAACTCGATCAGGACGCACAAGAAGCCTTCGAGGTCGAAGCCCAGGCCAAGGCACTCGAAAGAGATCTTGAAAAACTCATCCGTTCACAGGGTGACTTGCCTGAGGTTCAAAAGCAGGTCATCGCCCTGCAGCATCTGCCAACTCCGATGGCCAAGACGGTCTTTGGAAAGGAGCTTCATGTGATGCTCCGAGATCATCAATTGACCGTCATTCCCTGGGATTTGCTTGTTGATCAACTCAAAAGCAGCGCCCGCGCTACGGCTTCTAGGAATTCGCAGCGAGACAAGTTTGAGGATGTACTAGGTCCGATCGATGGATTTCTGATGAGGTATCGCCTGATCTCCAAAAGCGGGCTTATGAGTGACGGTCGAGTCGCAGCGATGGGCAAGATGGTCGAACTCGAGCGATTCGAGCTTGAGCCCACGGGCGAGGTGCTTCGGGAATCGATTCAAGAGAGCCTTGCGGCCCAAGGCCGCTTGCGCGGCGAGCTTGACTCTTCGAGGTCGAGTCACACCACGGTGACGGTTTGGGTCTATCCAGAAAGCTTTGCCGAATTTCGAATGCTCAAGGAGTTGCTCTACAAGGAGGGGTATTTGTGTGCAGCCAGACCGCTTCCGCGTGACATGCGCATCGGTGCGTCTCCCCAGGGCTCCAGCAGCACCGCCCAGTAGCGATAGAACACCACCATCACCTGTACAACCGCTG
>JAJTFC010000016.1 GCA_021298315.1 Planctomycetaceae bacterium | reverse complement strand
GCCAAACAACTACAACAACAATGAGGACAATCTAACAATCATCCATAATCCCACAGTCGACGGGAAGTGGAACGACAACAATAGTGGCCATACCATGACCGGCTACGTGCTACAGTTACCTACCGTGCGATCGACCGGGACAGGACAAATCGTCGTTAGCTCTGGAACCCTGATTAACCAACTCAACGAAATCCTGGTCGGCCAAGACGCCACGACAATCTATATGACGGCAGGTGCCGCAATCACCAGCGATGGTGGTAATATCGTTTTACTCTCGACGGGTGATGTGTTCCTCGGGACTATCGAAACACAGGCTAGCGTCGACGAACCTAACAAAGAATCTGTTTTGGTGGTTGCCAATTACCGGGGAGTCGATGGAAGCCTGCCTAATGGGAATGGTCGAATCATCAATAATCTTGCGAGCACTTTGCTCAACATTGTTGCCGATGAAACCATCTTGTCCGCAGGCGGCATCAACGAGTCGGCAACTTCATCTGTTGCGTGGACCGGCGTTGGTCAAAAGTCAAATCCAATCGCAACTCAAGTCGACAAGTTGGCAGCAAGTTCATACCTGGGTGGAATCTACGTCGAAAACTTGGGTGATTTGACGATCGGTCAGTCCACGATACAGATGGTCGGCAAACTAGCGGATGTATTTAATTTTCAAGATGCAGTCCCAATTCGTGCTCTCCCCAAAAACATCAGCACTCTCTATAGCGGGCGAGATCCATCTGACCCGTACATCGGTCAGATCAACGGGAACTTCACCGTCGGTGGTTTGGCTCTGATCAGTTCGACCGGTTCGACTTCGACTCAAGCAGACATTCGAGTAAACTCCACAAAATCCCTGTATATTGGCGCAGACATACCGATATTCAATCAAGACGCTGGCCAAATTGTTTTAAGCAGTCTTGCGCCAATCGATTGGACAAATACTTTTGTCTACCAATCAAGCTACGTCACAATCGATATTGCTAAGTCATCAGCAAAAACCAAATCTGGATGGGTAAGCGCGATCACTTCGCCGCAAGTCAACAGTTACATTTCCTATATAGCCACTAACCATTCAAAAAGTGTCTGGATAGGCGCTACCGATTCGTCCACGGAGGGAATCTGGACTTGGGATCTAGGTTCTGTGCAATCGGAACCGTTCTACAAGGGTAATTCTCCTTCGGGAATCACTCTGTCCGGTTGGTACAGCAACTGGAACACGGGCGAGCCAAATGATTACGGAAGCAACGAGGATTATGCCGAATTGACTTATTCGACCACCGGAAGTAATGGACTCTGGAATGATGTCTCGAATGCATCGACCATTTATCGCCCCTATGTTCTTCAGAAAGACCCCGGCAATTCGATCAACGTACTTTCGCCAATGTTTTCATCGGCAGGTACCGGCGCCATCCACTTGCTTCGGGGCTATAAGGAGCTAACAATTCCTGTTGCGATTCCTGAATCCACTTGTGATAGCTACTATGCACTACGGATGGCAAGCAGCGATGGATCTACAACCTACCAGGAATCGTTGAATCACCTCCTATCATTCTCCACCTGTGCACCCTTTGTTCCATCGGCAAATGGCGAAGAACCGATGCTAGGCGGATCACTTCATAGCACCCAAGAATCAGGCCCAGCACTTCGTTTCTTTGTGAGTATGGATAAAGACTCCCGGGATCGAGCCACTTATTTCGATGCCAGTGACTCGCTTACGCTTCCGATCAAGAGCGATCAAGAAGGGGAGCATGTGATCTATGGACGTGTGCTACACCCAAGCGGCGAGTACACCGATTACCAAAAGACCATCACGATCGTTGATAATCCTACCGAAAAGATTTCAATCGATCCGATTCGCAGCCCACTTTCGGTCGGACAGATAGCCAAGGCGACGATCAGCTTTGAAGATATCAATCTAGAAGACCACTACTTGGCGTCCCTCGATTGGGGCGATGGTACCCCTGTAGAGACGATCGAACTCGGTTCAAGCCGCATGTTCAACGCCAGTCATTCCTACACAAAACCGGGCAAGCATCTTGCCACGATCAAGCTCACCGATCAAAGTACCGAACTTTCGACGATCGCAACTACGGAATTTTATGTCGGAGGAACAGCGATTTCTGCAGGTCAGCTGCAGATCATCGGTTCGGATCAGCGGGATCAAATCACCGTTATCGTGGAACCGAAATACACCACCGTTGTCAATCGCATTGGAAGCGGTAGGACAACCACACAGCGATTTTCGACCAAGGATTTCAGCAAGGTTTACATCGCGACTTTCGACGGCGACGACTTCATCAACGTTGTCGGTGGCTTCTCGATTCCAACGCAGATTGAATCAGGACGTGGAAATGACTACGTCCAGAGCGGCCGCGGGGCGTCGAGTATCGAAGACTTATTCGGAAATAATCGAATCTTCGCAGGCTCCGCAGCGGATGTCATCCGAACGGGGCTTGGCAACGACTTTATCCATGCTGGATCAGGACACAATCAGATTAAAGACGCTGGCGGTAAGAACACCATCTTTACCCTCGGGGGAAATGACACCATTGAGGTCACTGGTAATCTCAGTCGAATCAATCCTGGGGCAGGCCATAACACGATTATCAAGACCGATATCGCAAGCCCGAATAGATCTTCAAGCGTCATGGTCATGTCGCACGGATTGGATATCAATGGAGATGGGGTTGTATCTCCTCTGGACGTATTGACGCTCATCGATCGCATCAACCGATCTATGATGCAATCGGTACCTAGTTCTACTGTCAACGACGCAGGACTCGATACCGATGGCGATGGACTTGTCACACCACTGGACGTTTTATCCGTGATCGATTATCTCAATGGTTTAACTGCCATGTCCGCCGAAGGCGAGTCGACTGATCTTATGGCCGTCGATTTAGATGCAATCCGGCGTGAGACTCAAGACGAGTACTATGATGCAGTCTTTGCATCACTTGCTGTAAATGAATTTGAGTGATCCGAAGTGGACCCCATTATTCGGACCACGGGTCAAATAGAAATCCGCATGCTTTTTAGCACCGAAAAAAGCGATGATTTTGGGGTTCTACCAAGAAAGGTATTTGTGTCAGATAAGAGACTATCGTTTAGAGCCACCCAAAAGTCAAAAGGGGGCCTATGCCGTCAGCGGTAGAAATGGACTTAATATCCAAAAGACAAAAACTGCAAGTGGCATAACACAAAAGGTGGTGACCGCCCAAAACAGGCACCTTTTGTGACCCCAGTTTGTTCTCGAACGCAATACCGATTCCATCAGGATAGAAGCCATTAATGTACATGTTCCAGCAAGATACCATTCCGAGCCAAGTCTTCTATTTTCCGTCATTGTGGCAATAGCGCATGCCCCGTTAAGAGCCCCATAGAGTAGTAGGCATACGCTGAGAAAGTAACCAACCTCACTTACCCAGCTTTTTTTCTCAGGCATCCAACCTTCCTTCTCCGTCCTTGGAACAGTTGTAAGCAGAATCAGGAACGCCGCTAGCAAAAGCAATGCACCTATCAAGCCGATAAAAACATATGGAAAAAGGGCTGCACCTAGGGCGGCGCAAACCAATCCAACCATCATTTCATATTCGCCAGATCTCATCCGATAAGCCCTTGTACCCTGAGTATCCCATCACGGCAAGCCAAAGAAAACGATGACCAGCCTATTCGAAATTATACTCGTTTTCAGTCTTTGCTGATCGAAACCGGGACTGGCAAAGACTTTAATTGCTCAGATCCCTCTGGGATCCGCCAGTGCGGCGTGTGGCAAGGGAGCTTGCTACCGATAAGCCGACCCGCTGGGGCTGAAACCCCCAAGCCTAAACGCCTGTAGGCTTTCGCCAGGCTTTCAGCACTTTCACGTACGAAACCACTGAGCTTTCAACGATGAAAACTCCTGAAATATCGTTTTTTAATCCTAAGAAACCCAACTTGGGACCGTTAACTCTCGTGGAAATCCATCCATTTTACGTTCTCGGTGTCGCCCTCTGAGGCTTGGGATCTAAGATGGATTGCTGACTGTCACGCTTGAATCCCCAAAAATCGTTCAACCATTCGCTGCAACCATGCATCCAACTCTTCTCTTGCTGACTTTGTTCATCCTGTCTGTCTCGATCCTAGGTGGGAAAACCCAAGCCCAATCGGAACCAATGACTAGCATCACCGAACCTCTCGGCTTCCTCGAACGATTCGCCCTTAGCGACCAGCGCGAGCAAACTCTCGCCGAGCTGATACCCAACACCCCCGATTACTTTTTCTTCAACGTCCTGCACGCACAGAACCAAGCCAGCGTAGCCCAAGCCCGCGCGCTGCTCGATCAGTGGATCGCAAAGCATGGGGCAAACGATCTGACTCAGCGAATGCAAACTCGCCAAGCGATCCTCGAGTATGCATCCAATCCGAATGCAGCCGCTGAGTTTCTCCAACGTGAATTTCAAATCGCCACGTCCCATCCTGCACCCAAGAAAAACGAAGCGGCGGAACTGGACACCAAACTTGATCCAAACTTTTTGGATTGGAAAAAGATTCTCCAAGACACCGTCAAAAACCAAGGGATCGATACGCTCGAAGACAACGTTCTGGGTGATGCTCTGAGCGATGTTCCTAACATCGATGAACTTCGAAAATGGTTCTCTCGTTCCCACAGGATCGATTCACCAAAACTCATCGACCGCATGGTCGAAGAACTTACTACCATCCATTCGCGCGGGTTTGGATGGGCTCCGATCCATCGCGAACTGACCCTCGAACAACTCCAAGAACTCCAAAAGCGAATCCCAACCCTCAATCAAGAATCCAACTATGTCTTGGAAGTCCTTCGCCATTTGCTTCCCTCGGATGACGAGTCGCTCCAAGACCCTGCGGTCAAACGAAAGCAACTCCAGCAGGCCGAAGACTATGTCGCAACGCTTCCGGAAGTCCACAACAGTCTCATCGCTGCAGTCTTGCACCAACGACTGATCTTTGACCTCGAACAAGGAACCCCGGATCGCGATCGCTTCAAGCGTTATCTGAAGCTCCCCTATCTCCGCCCATTCTGCGCATCGGAGTTCCGCGATGCGGCTCGGTCAAAAACACATGTCGATCCAAACACCGCCTTTCCTATAAGCTACTTGGCTCGCCCCATCGGTGACGATACGCCTCTGATCGAAAAGTACCTGGATATCTTCTTCCAGGCCGATGCAAACGTGGATGACTTTGCAAAACTGCTGGATCGAGGCTATTTGCAACGCTTTTTTGCGATCACCAAAATCCTTCACGGTTTGGGTGATCCGAAGATCTACTATGCACAGCTTTCACCCGAAGCTCAAAAGGAGCTCTCGCAACGTATCGAAGTCCGCTTTGCCCCGAACAACCCTTCGATTTTCAAAACCGATCAGCGCGTCAGTTTGACTCTCGATCTGAAGAACACACCCGAGCTACTGGTTCGAATCTATAGGCTTAACGCACGCAACATTCTCAGCAAACAACAGGTTGCAATCTCGACCGCCTTGGACCTCGATGGTGTCGTGCCAAACGTTCAGCGGAAACTATCCTACGCTCAAAAGAGCGAACTGCGGCACCGCGAATCGATCGAACTACCGGAGCTCGATGGCCAAGGGGTCTGGATCGTCGAACTCCTCGCAGGAGGCCAGCGCAGTCGCGCTTTGGTCCAAAAAGGCCAACTCTCTTCGATCCTCTCGATCAGCGATGCCGGTCAACTGGTTCGAATCGTCAACGCCGAAGGTGAGCATGTACCATCGGCCAGTGTCATCCTCGGCGAGCGCCAGTTCGAGCCTGACAAAGACGGTTGGATCCTGATCCCCTTCGAGCAATCGACACAACTCAAAAATCTCCTCCTTGTCGATGGCAGCTTCGCAGTGCTCGAGCCGTTTAATCATCTCGGGGAAGCCTACGAACTCCGAGCAGACTTTATGGTCCAGCCCCAATCGATCCTCTCTGGTAATCGCTCGGCTGTAGTCATTCGTTCGCAATTGCTCACCCACAATCAGCCGATCCCTCTCAGCAACCTCAGCGATATCGAGCTTCATGCCACAAGCACCGACCTTGACGGGATATCCAACACCCAAGTCTTCAAGGATCTCAAGCTCGATGAGAACCAGGAGCTGACTCAAGAGTTCAATGTGCCTCCGAGACTCTCGCATATCGAGTGGAGGCTTCAAGCAAAAATCAAGCAGATGCGGACCGACACGCAGCAGACCCTCAGCGCAAGCCAACGAACGAGTGTCAACGACTTTGCTCGGAGCACTTGGGTACACGATTCCTTTCTCAATCGGACAGCCGAAGGCTATCGGCTCGAGTTGCGCGGTCGCAACGGCGAACCGGCAGGTCGGATCGCTTTGCAAGTGGACTTCAAACTCTATGGTTTGAGCCAAACGCGTTCGATCCGTTTGGCAACCGATGCCCAAGGAGAGGTGCAGCTAGGACAACTCTCGGGGGTCGAGCGTTTTTGGGTCAGCGGTGCACAGATGCCTAGACGCGAATATACGCTCCATCGAGCAATGCTCGATTGGCCTATCTCGATCCATGTGGCAAAGGGGGAAACTCTACGAGTCGCGGCACCCGTGGCCGCCGAGCAATTGCCAAGCAAACCGGTGGGTATCGAAGCGATCGATCGATCGATTCGGCGTTTCTCTTTATTCGAACAACGTGCCAATGTGCTCTTCGAGGATCATTCCAATAAAGTGAAAGTCCTTTCTGGACAACTGGAGATTTCTGGTCTCGAACCAGGAAGCTACTTCTTGATCGATCACGAGCACGCAACCCGCTGCGACATCCAAGTGACCAATGGAGAGCGCCGTGACGATTGGATCGTAGGTAAGAACCGTACTTTGGCCAAAACTCCGACCAAGGCGATTGGGATCGAGCGAGTGGCACTGGCAGATGGTAAACTCCAAGTCGACTTGATAGGAGCGGGTGAATCGACGAGATTGTTGGTCGTTGCAACCCCGTTTGCCCACGGGGAATCCGATCATTGGTTGCGTCGCACCCAGCGAACTTTCGCACCGAAACTGCTTCGCCAACGAGTTCCGAGTTTCTATGTCGATTCGATGAAACTCGATGAAGAGTACCAATATGTTCTCGCTCGACAGCAGGCTGAAAGCTTCTTAGGCAGCACGCTTGCTCATCCCACGGTTCTGCTAAATCCTTGGGAGTTGGCTTCAACACGCAATGAAAGCCAGTTGGCCCAAGGTGGAGATGCGATTGCCGAAAAACGTGCCGCATCTCAGTCGGCTGCTCCCGCCCCTGCATCGGTCGATCCAACAGGCGTGCAATCGACCGCAGGCAACTCGCGTGATTACGGATTCCTTGCCCAAGGAACAAGAATCTTGGCAAACATTCCTGCCGATGCCCAAGGTCGCATTGTGCTCGATGCCAAAGAGTTTGATGGACTGACCGACGTATCGCTAGTGGCTATCAACCCGGGCTCCAGCGCCCAGGCACGCATCGCTATGCCTTGGACTCCCCCTCGCAAACTGGCCGATCGGCGTTTGCAACAATCCTTCGAACTCGAGAAACACTTCATCCAAAAAGAATCGGTTCTGACGGTGCAAGCCGACCAATCGACCGACTTGGGGGATGTCGGTGCCACACGCATCCGAATCTATAACTCGATCGCGGAACTGATCCCGATGCTCGATGGTATTTTGCAAGACCACGATCGATTCCGACGGTTCGATTTTTTAAAGAACTGGAGTTCGCTCAGCGATTCAGACAAGGAGTCCAAGTACAGCCAGTTCGCTTGCCATGAACTCCATTTGTTCTTGGTCAAACACGATCCGGAATTTGCCAAGCGAGTGGTGATCCCGCATCTAATGAATAAATCCCCTCGTCAATTCGTCGACGATTGGATCTTGAACGAGAACCTCAGCAGTTATCTGACACCATGGAGATACCAACAGCTCAATACTCTCGAACGGGTTCTCTTGGCCAAGCGGTTTCCTCAGAAACAAGCCGGACTGGTGCGACTGCTGGATGATACGCTCAAGGCACAGCCGATCTCGATCGATCAACAAACCAATTGGTTCACACAAGCTCTACGGACAAGCTCGTTGGAACTCGAAGATCTGGGCTTGCCTTTCTTTGCTGACGGCTTGAGAGTTGTTGAATCCGAGAGACTCTCGGGAAGTGGTGACATGCTTAAAGAACAAGTTGCCAACGGAAAGTTAGAACTGCAGCGAGGCGCTCTAGGGGTTCCCGGAGCACCTGGTTCGGCAGGAGCCGGTGGAGGTCCGGGCGGATACGGAGGTGGAATGGGCGGATTTGGCGGTGGCGGCGGCCGAGCGCTTGGCGAAGGCAAAAGCTCGAACATGGCTCGCAAGGCCGATCGTGCTAAAGACGGTACGACCGATATGCCAAGCGACAAGGCAGGTGTTGATCGGTTTAGTTTCGGTGTCGAAGCCGCTGAGCGCGACGCGAAAACGAACATGCCTTCCACTGGAGAAAATGAGTTCGCCGAGGAAAACGACTATTTGAGCCGAAGACTTCGTCGAGGCACCCTGGGCAAGCAACTACAAATGTATGAGCCTCTTGGGGCGACGAGCAAGTGGGCCGAGTCTCAGTTCGATCAGGTTCTTTTGGCCAATCAAACTCCGAGCTTGGTCACACCGAGCCCCTTCTGGATCGACGTCCTTAAGAATCAAGAAAACCTCTTGTCCGAGCATTTGCATTTGGCGGCTCGCAATGCCAATGAAGCCCTTCTGGCACTTGCCTTTGTCGACTTGCCCTTGGAGCCCAAGCCCGGGAACTTAGGGATCGAAAACGGAAGGTGGATTTACAAGAGTTCCACGAAAGGCTTGGTCTATTCCCAGGGGATCGTAGCGATCGAGCAGGAGAACCTCGTGGTCGATCAAGCCGCCGATGCAAGGGTATTGCTGAGCGAAAACATGTATTTAGCGAGCGCCGACACGACCGCCAAGCCGGTCAATCGCCAAGAGCTCGTCATTGCAACCCCGTATCGTAGCCGCGTCGTGCTGACCAACCCGACTGGCAATCCGATGCGGGTTCAGATCCTTATGCAAGTTCCCCAGGGGTCGATTCCCTTGGAGGCTGGACGCAACGTGACGGTTCGCGAGTTCCAACTGGCTCCCTTTTCGACCCAGGAGACCTCGCACGTGTTTTACTTCCCTGCCGCTGGTGAGTTCCAACACTACGGAGCCAGAGCATCAAGCTCGGGCAAGTACCTAGCTCACGTCAACTCGACTCCCCTGCGAGTGCTCGATGCACCCTTGAGTATCGATGACACCTCGTGGGACTACATCGCTGCTTGGGGAACCAACGAGCAAGTCCTCGCGGCGCTCGACAAGGCCAACGTCGCTAAAATCGATTTGGGACTGATCGCCTGGCGAATGCAGGACAAAGCGTTTTGGAATCAAGTTCTCGAAAAGCTCGATGGCATCGGCGTCTACCAACCAACCCTCTGGGGATATGCACTTGTGCATCGCGATGAGGGGAGGCTCAAGGAATTCCTTGAAGCCCAAGACTCCATCGTGCAAAGAGTTAGTCCTTATTTCGATTCGAAGTGGATGCATGTCGATTTGGAATCGCGTCTGCGCTACGAGCATCTGGACTTCCGGCCCATCGTTGTGGCGCGAGCCCATCGGCTAGGACCTCAGTGGAAGATCCTTAACGATGGACTTGCGACTCAGTATCGAGAACTGCTGAATCTGCTTTCCTATCAACCCAAGATCCTGCCGCGACAACGTCTATCGCTAGCGTACTATCAACTCATCCAAAACCGTACCCAAGAGGCCCTGGCGAATTTCAAGAGGGTCGATCGGGCGAGTTTAGTCGGTGATAGCAAGACGACCGAAGCCCAAATGCAGTACGATTACTTCGATGCCTACTTTGCCATGCGAACAGGTGAGTTTGACCGAGCCGGTGCAATCGCCAAGAAGTACGAGAACTACCCGGTGCCTCGCTGGAACGAGTGGTTTAAGACCGTTGGAGAACAAATCCGCGAGCGAGAGGCAATCCAAAAAGGAGTGCTTGCAACGACTGCGGATCAAAACGATCCGGCGAGCGTCGCGTCCTTCGAAAGCGATGCTCAGCGCCAGTTGCAAGGTGGTCGCGAGTCGGCTCTCGATGAAGCCTCCGCTAAACTACCTGGCCTGGAACTTGTTCAGAAGGATGGACAACTGTGGATCCAGCACCGCAACCTTCAACAAGTTCAAGTCCACTACTACTTCGTCGATGTGGAGTTGATGTTTAGTCGAAATCCTTTTCTGGGCAAAAGCCAAAGTCGCTTGGCAGTCATCGAACCCAACGTCAAGAGCTCGATCGATGTGGATTCGAAGGCCAACTGGGAGCGAACAGAGTGCAAGATTCCTGAGGAACTCAAGAATCGCAATATGATCTTGGAGGTGGTCTCTGGAGGGATCGTCCGTAGCATTCCGCTGTATTCGAATTCCCTGAGCGTGAATCTTTCGGTTCCGCTTGGACGCTTGCAGGTGCTCGGATCGGGGAATAAACAACCAATCGAAGGAGCTTATGTGAAGGTCTATGCCAAGCATAACGATGGAAGCGTGAGGTTCTACAAGGATGGCTATACGGACCTGCGAGGCATATTCGATTATGCATCGCTGAGCACCTCGGATTGGGCGAGTGTTTCGAGGTATTCGATCTTGGTCTTGCACCCCGATTACGGTGCTTGGATCCAAGAGTGCGAAACACCTACGAAGTAGACGGTGATTTCCGCCGCCGCCATTTCGCGACGATGGCCAACATCGCAGGCGATAGTCCCACGAGCGTCACGAGTTTGGCGGGCAAATCACCCCAATAACTCCAGTAGCCCACTCGGCCATCAGGCACCGGCTGGGCAAGGATCCAACCTGGATCCATTTTCGCAAGACGTTCAACGACTTGACCATCCCCATCAACCCATGCCGTGATGCCTGTGTTCGACGCGATCAGGACTGGAATGCGGTTTTCGACAGCGGCTAGGATGGCGCTGTTGAAGTGGTGATCCAGGATACTCGACCCCCGGAACCAACCATCGTTGGAGATGTTGATCATCACATCCGGTGACTTGCCTTGCTGTGTCAATCGATTGATTTGCCAGCGGATCAAGTGAGGGACTGTGTCTTCAAAGCAAACGTTAGCCATCACACGACGGCCCGAGGCCAGTTGCCATGCTTTGGGCTCTTTGCCCGAACTTAGGGTCGCAAGACCGATGCTCTGCATGATCGATGGGAACCAGGATAGAATTGGGATGTACTCGCCGAACATTACCAAGTGCGATTTCGCGTAGTAATCCAGTTCGAGCGAATCGCTCGCTCGGTTGTCTGTACCGATCCAAAGGGCGCTGTTGTATCGGTCCACGGCCCCGTTGCGGATGTCGATGACATCGGTCCCCATGAGCAGATTCGGCAGCGGGCTTCCCAGGGCACTCCGCAAGCTTCGAAGCTTAAACTCATTGGCACGATCAAGGTTCTCAACAGTCATTTCGAGCTGGTCGCGGTCCATTTGCAAGGCCGCGGGAACCGAGTCGCCTTGATCCCAAAACATGGTAGGAGCAAGGCCTGAATAAACGCTCTCTGGCCAGACGATCAAATCGAGTTTGGACGATTCGAGCTTGCCATTACCGGCGGCTTGTTTGCGGATCGATTCGACAGCTTTTTGAGTCGTGTTTTCGTAGCTGAGCCAGCCTTGTTCGATCGACTCTCGGGTCGCATCGAACATCGTTGGCATATGGTCTTGGACTAACAGAAACCGCCCTAGAGGTTTGATGGGTTGGATTTGACTTAGATAGTTTTGGTGATTCACCCAAATCCCATAGCTGAGGATCACCCAGACGAAAATGGCGGTTCGAACCAGCGAATGGAGGCTGCTGAGCAACCAGTAGTTTTGCGCAGATCGTGGTTCTTTGCTCCGCATCATTATCATTGCATCGACAATCCAAGCCGATGTGAGCATCATCATAAAACCCACACCATAGCCACCGAAATGGCTCGCGATCTGAAGAACCATTGGCCAAGGAGTCTGCGAATGGGCTAAGGCACAGGGTGCAAAACCAGTGATGACGTAGGATCGAAGCAATTCGCAACTAGTCCAACCGATCGCACAAGCAAGCGCCAGTGGGAAGCGATATCGATGATGCAAACTTCTGGCGATCGCAAGGGATATAGGAAAGTAGACCGCTAGGTACAAAGACAGGGCAATCCAACCGGCCGTCAAAGGCCAGAATGCCAAACGGATTCCTTGTAAGAGCATCAACCACATCAAACTCGCCGATACCCAAGTGATCCACCATTGTCGGCGCGACCAAGCCTTTTTGAGGGCAACAATCCAAGCGAAAACTCCACAGGAGATCCACGCAAGAATTGGAATTTGCACCGGTGGTTGGGCCAGATAATTCAGCAAGCAACATCCGAGACAAATCCATAAGAATCGCCAAGAAGTTTCTTTCGGCTCCAAAACCCACCCCCAAAATCCGAATCGCTGGGTGCACTGATCGAACAATTTTACAGGTTCGATCCTAGACGCAATTGACGAGCAATTGAAGGTGGCTTCAGACAAAAAGAAACCGCAGTGGGTGAAACCGGCTGAAAGTCCTCTCCCTCTTCCAGCCAACCCCAGTCCACTGCGGTTTCTTGTAGATTCGTCTCTGAGTTAGCCTCAGACACTGTTCCCAGGGTTGCAGTTGCCGTGCCAATTACCCATAGAGATCGTCAAAAATTAGGTGCGTTTTTTCTCGGACCCGGTCCCTGATGTTTGTTTCTTTGAAAATCGCGATGGTTTATGAATTTTCGTCTCAAAAAAATTCTTCCTTCGTGGGCCATATGAAGGCTGCTTGTTCCATGAGGAATTAGGATTCCTGCCAAAAAATTTTCCAGCTTGCGTCCCCCTGAATTCTGCCTTTGCACGGTTTTTACGCAAAGCACAATGGCGCGAGAGTGCTTGGGGCTCGTGTACCTACCTTTACGGAAGCAACGTCCTTGGGCATACTGTGGCCCAGATGAGCTAACCAGTTCGCACTGCTGTTTTTGGACTTTATTTGCGCTTGAAATTCGGTCAAGCGAAACGGAAAAGCGTGATGGAAAAGCTTTGGCAAGAACGATTGTCGGTTCTCGAACTTTCCACAATGCGTTGGAGCTTTGAGGACGATGTGGTTCGGTACCGAGAGCATGGTTATCGAGCGATCGGCGTCTGGCGCGAGAAGTTGGCGGACTTTGGGGAGTCCAATGGCCGAGAACTCCTCGATGAACTTGGAATGAGCGTCTCGTCGCTTCACTGGGCAGGTGGATTTACTGGATTCGAAGGTCGCTCGCATACCGAGTCGCTATGCGATGCCTTGGATGCAGTCCATATCGCAGCGGAACTCCAAGCCGATTGTTTGGTGATCCTAGCTGGATCGCGGGCCGGGCATACTCGCAGCCATGTTCGTCGGCTATTGGTGTCGGCCCTCAAGGAAGTCGCTCAGGCCGCATCGGTTCTTGGTGTTCAGTTGGCACTTGAGCCAATGCATTCGGGTTGTGCTCACGATTTTTCATTCCTAACCGATATCCCCGAGACACTCGAAGTGCTTTCTCAAATCGATCAAGACAACTTAGGGATCGTCTTTGACTGCTATCACATGGCACAGGATCCTAGGATCATCCAGCGGCTTCCTGAGATCATCCCATACATACGACTCGTGCAGTGCGGCGATTCCAAGACGGCCCCCAACGGTTCGCAGAACCGATGCTTGCTAGGCCACGGTCGGGTACCGATTGCCCCGATCATTCAAACGATTGAAAAAGGTGGATACCAAGGTTACTACGAAGTCGAACTTATCGGCGAGGATGTCGAGGACTACGATTACGACCAACTCCTAGAGTCCTCGCATCAAACACTCTTGAGGTTCACGTGCTGAACGGTTTGGACGTCGATTTCTTACTGACCAACGACGATGGAATCGAGGCCGAAGGCTTGGTGTCGCTCGTGCAAGCTATCGCCCAAGTTGGTACGTTTGTTGTCGTAGCTCCCGATACGGTTCGGAGTTGTTGTTCGCATGCGGTCACGACCGCCGAGGCTCTCTCGATCCATCGACTCGATGCGAAACGCTGGAAAGTATCTGGAACGCCTGCCGATTGCGTGAGAGTGGCAATCAAGCATTTAAAAATTCGTCCCAAATGGGTTCTTTCTGGAGTCAACGAGGGGGGAAATCTTGGTGTCGATATCCATTACAGCGGTACAGTGGCGGGAGCTCGCGAAGCGACCCTGATGGGTTTTCGAGCGATTGCTGTTTCGCAGTACCTGCGCAGGGATCGCCCCAGAAACTGGCCTCTTTCAGCCCTCAGAGCTATCCATGCTTGGACTCACCTGCGCTTAATCGAACTCCAAGAGGATCAGTTCTGGAACGTGAATCTTCCGGTCGTCGATCACTCTAACGTCGAACTTCCGATCGCTCCTTGCGAGCCCGAGCCACAGATGCTCGCATATGAATTTGCACCTATTGAAGACCAAATCGAGTCGGGAGTTTCGAGCGACTTGCAAATCATCAAGTACACAAGCAACTACCAGTTGCGGCCTCGGCTCGAATCGTACGATGTCGACAAATGCTTTGGGGGCAACATCACAGCCAGCCGTCTGAGCGTCCGGTTACCTTAAGCAACTTTTTGAAGCTCCAGCGCATCGGTCAAGATAATCGGCTGGGTCAAAGGTTGCTCGTCGATGACGACAACCTGCACAGCCAAACGCCGCGTTGAATTGAGAATCACAGGACTCTTGAGATTGGTCGTCCAGTTATTCCCGTTCTTGCTCAGTACCGACAAAACATAGACTTGGTCTTTCGCGTGCATTTGAAGCACATCGAGATCTCTGCGCTGCACCTGGAGACGATAGTTGGGCACGAAACGACGGGGGCTGATCATCGGCAAGGCGACTGCCGGCAGCGCTACGCTCTGCATCCAAGCGAGCTCTTCGGTCTCCCGAGATGCTAGCAAAACCCAATGTCGATAGTCTTCGAATCCGATCAAACCGTGCGGCATGAAAATCAGGTCGGAGTGACTGATTTCTAGTTGGCCGAAGCGTGTGGATTGGATTTGCATGGCTGTAGGATAGTTCATCTGCGTAGGTTGACGAAACCTTCGGTTTATTCGGCACGATTCGCCAAGGGTTTAAATAGATCGTCGAAAAAAGCCGGAATTTGGTGGCCATAAGCGGCCTGTTAGGCGGCTTTGTTTTCGCGTCGGATGATATTTCCGCGATCGTCGACTTCCTCGAATTTGACCGAGACTTGGCGGGAAACACCGCTTTCCTGCATGGTGATGCCATAGATCATGTCTGCAGCGGTCATCGTCTTTTTGCTGTGCGTTACGACGATGAACTTGGTGCTATCGAGGAACTCTTTTAGGACGTTGACGAATCGCCCAATGTTGGCTTCATCAAAGGGTGCATCGACTTCGTCCAAGACGCAAAAGGGGCTTGGTCGGTGTTGAAAGAATGCCATGATCAACGAGACTGCCGTGAGGGCTTTTTCCCCACCGCTTAGGAGGTTGTTGCTGAAGGTAGTCTTGCCAGGAGGGGTTGCAAGGATTTCGATACCGCTTTCGGGGTCGTCAGGATTTTCCAGGACGATGTCAGCGTGTCCACCGCCGAAGGATTTGCGATACAGAGTCTGAAAGTTGGCACGGATTTTTTCAAGCGTATCGACGAAGAGCGTTTGGGAATCGGCATCAATCTTTTGCATCGTCTTGACCAAGGTGGTTTTGGCGTCAATCAAATCCTTCTCGTGTGCTGCGAGGGTGTCGTAACGGGTTTGTAGTTGTTCGAGTTCATCGAGTGCTTCGAGGTTGACGCTCCCGGCGGTTTGAATCTCATTTCGAAGTGCGTTGATTTGCGACTCGATGGAGTATCGATCGGATGATTCAACAAGGGAGGGATCAAGATGAGGATCCTGGATATTTAGATCGATCTGGTAGTCGCTTAGGTAGCGACCGAGAAACGATTGGATTTGCTCAGAGATTCGGGCTTGTTCTTGCTGGTAATTGGTAAGTCGATCGGTCCATTTGTCGATTTGCCTTTGGAGTGCATCTCGGTTTTGCAGAATGCTTTGAAGTTCGAATTGCTTCGATTCGAGTGTCGACGTCGCATCGGCGCGAGCTTGTTGCAAGTGTACCAGTTGCTCATCTTCGGATGCCAATTGGGATCGCAGAGTCTCGATCGATCCTGTGATCTCGACGATGCGATGCGCACGATTCGCGAGGCTTGCCTCTGCAGACTCGACGTGATGGTTTCGTTCGTTCGTGTCGTTAAGGAGTTGCTCGAGCGTAGTGCGTAGGCCGTCGATGCGTTGTTCGAGTCTCGCGGCCGCCACGCGGCTATCGACCAACTGGCTATGCGTTGCACGTGCTTGTTTGTCCAGGGCTTCGAATTCCTGTTCGGTCTGAGTCAAAGTCTGCTGGAGCAAGTGGGCTTGATCATTGAGCTGATCGAGTCGACCAAGGCGATCACGTACAGAGCCTTCGAGAGAAGACCGGCTGATTTGATGTTCGGAAATCTCACTCTCTTTGAATCGATATTCCTTGTCGAGTTCCTCCGATCGGCTCGATAGTACTGTGAGTCGATTTTGGATCGAGTCGGCGAGCCTTTGACTGCTAAAAACTTGCTGCTCGGCCAATCGTACTTGCTCGGTAGCCTCTCGATGCTGCGACTGCGTTTGTTCGAGAGCAGCTTTGGCTTCCATGCATTGGCTCTGTAGGTGCTCGATTTGCTCCTGGGCTGCTTGCATCTCACTGCGCCTTGAAACCAACCCTAGCCCAGCCTGTAACGAGCCGATCGTTATGCTTCCATCGCTGTCGACTAGCTGGCACTCGGCCGTGACGAACCGCAAGCCCGCACCTCGCAGATGGCTCAGTTCCAGCGCGATCGAAAGGGATTCGACAAACCAAGTCGTCCCCAGCAACGATCGAACTAGTGGTTCGTGAGTAAGTTCGTAACGGACCAATCGGTCGGCACGACCCAGTACCCCCCGAAGCCCATCGAGCTGGATCTTTTCCCCAGTTCTTCGAGCTGGGAGTCGATCGAGCCTCAAAAGTGTTACTCTCCCTTCAGGGTGTAGTTTTCCTTCTTGAAGCCAATCGATCACCTGGCCATCGACCAGCACTACCGCATCGGCATGTGAGCCTAAAGCGACGTCAACCAAAGGAGCAAGATGCAGTTCTGATTGGATCAAATCTGCGACGATACCTTGGATACTCTTTGCGGCTCGTTCAGCGAAATTCGTTTCTAGCGAATAAGCGTGTTCTTTGGACTTTCTTTCCACCAATTCACTCGCAGCTCGAATGAGCTGCTGGCCCCCTTTTCCAGCCGTGGCAAACTGCACTTCGAGCTCTTCGAGTACCTTTGCACGCTCGCGGAGCCCTTGGATTTGCGATTGTAGATCGAGAACCTCCTGCAGTTGCTGGTCCTGCAGGTGTGTGATTTGCTGGAGTTCCAGCCGAGCCAATTCCCTTTTTGAAATGGCTTGATTGTGCTGCTCGTTGGCCTGCTGCTTCTCAGTGGTTAATCGCTCCGATTCGGCTTGCAACGACTGGATCTGCTGGGCGATCGTCTCGGATTCCTGAGTCCGTCTTTGAATCGTTTCCGAGAGTTGGTCAAGTTGGGCTTCGGACAAGGATGAATCGTATCGGCATTTGGAAATCGCCTCTCGCAAGTTCTGTTGATCGAGTCGGAGTTGTTCCAAGGCTGTCCGATGCGCGCCGAGTTGCTCGTCTTGGACTTTGCATTGGTGATCGAGCTGCGCAAGCGATTCGATCATCGTTTGTCGCTGCGAATTGAGTCCATCCATTTCGCAATTGCGCTGAGTGATCTCGTCTTGGCTGATCGACACTCGGCGCTGAAGCGATGCGATCCGATCTTCTAAATTGGCTTGCTCGGTGAGCCATTCGGAATGCCTCTGGCGAGCAGAGTTCAACTCGCCGGTTTTTTGTGCACCTTGTGTTTGAAGTTCAACGATCTGCCGATTGCACGCATCGAGCGACTCTTGGCTTTCCTCCAACGACTCATTTGCCCGATGCAAATTCTCTTCAATGCTGGCCAACTGCGATTCAAACGATTCCTTTTGCTCGAGCGATTGCTGAATCTGTTGGTTGGTCTTGGCCAATTGGCTTTCGAGCTCTCGGCGTTCTAGGAGTCCGAGCAAGCGGCGTTGGGAGAGCATCTTCGCATTGAGCTCCCGGAAACGCTGTGCCCGGGTAGCTTGGTTCTTAAGCGATTCGAGTCGAGTTCCAACCTCTTCGACGATGTCATGGAGTCGCAGGAGGTTTTGATCGACCCGAGCCATCCTCTTTTCAGCATCCGCCTTGCGAGCCTTGAATCGGGAGATTCCGGCTGCCTCTTCAAAGATCGCCCTGCGATCCTTAGCCGAAGACTGGAGCAATCGCTCGACCTTACCCTGCTCGATCAGGCTATAGGCATCAAATCCGACTCCGGTTCCTCGAAACAACTCTCGAACATCCTTGAGCCTGCATGGTCGGCCATTGATTGCATATTCCCCCTCGCCGCTTCGATACACGCGACGGCTGACTTGAACTTCGTCCAAATCCGTCGGCAAGATTCTTTTGCGATTATCGAGAACCAACGTGACTTCGGCGCTGTTGGCTGGTTTTCGACCACCCTGCGCAGAGCCTTTAAAGATCACGTCGGTCATGTCTGCACCGCGGAGAGCTTTTGCGCTTTGGGCACCTAGAACCCATTTGATCGCATCGACTACGTTGGACTTGCCAGAACCATTGGGCCCAACGACCACGGTGATCCCATCGGGGAATTCAAACCGCGTCCGATCCGCGAAGCTTTTGAAGCCTGAGAGTTCCAGCGCTTGTAACATGCGTCCCCTCAGTCAGAGGATTTCGTAAACGGCATGCGGCGATACCAAGGGGCCTTCGTGCTGTTGTACGACTTGATCGTACTGACGGTTGCATCGACCCCCGAACCAATGGTGTCTTGTTCATCGGATTGTTCGCTCGTGGATTCCTCATTGTCAGGATCCGGCGACTCGACTGTCTGGGAATCGATCTCCGTCTTTTGGCCATAAAGCCGGCCCGTCCGAGGCAATGGGTGCAAGGCAATGGGTGCCGAGCAACCCCCAGTTCGCTCGATCGCATCGAGCGTGTGTACAATATCTCCGTAATTCCCCTGCACGGCGAGCATCGATTTGACCAACGAAACAAAATCCGAGGTGATGATCGTTTGCAGAACCTCACCATTTAAAGTCCGCTTGGCCACTCGGATCAAGCCGCTTGGCATCGGCGTGATTCTCAGATAGGGAGTAGGCTCAAGGCTCTTGGTAAGAGTCAGCGTCGGATTCGAACCAAAGAGAATCACCTCGGCCCTCCGCTCCATCGATACGCAAACCTGAGGGTGGTCACTTGGTATACGTATCAATCGGAAGGATTCACCGATGGACTCTCCTGCGATCATCGGATTGCGGGCGTCGCGATGATACAGATACCAATAAGCTCCAAAACGAACTTCCGCCTCAGGATCTTGCAAAAGCGATTCGAGTGCTCCGCGAGCCGACGGGTGATCGTTGATACTCAGGCCGATCAAACAGTGAGCTCGGTATTTCGGCGAGGTTCTTGCGAGACTCTCAAGGATCGAAACCGACTCGGGCTGATCCATGTAAGCCAACGAGTGGGCCGCGTAGAATTGGACTTGCTCGTGCTCATTGGCCAAAGCCACCTTGAGCGCATCGATCGCTTCGCTGTTGCCGATGGCTTCAAGCTCCCAGGCTGCGCGTCGAGCAAGTTCGGGATCACCAAGCATCTGCCGACAAAATACCAGTCGCTCAGAGACCTGCTGTTCGGTTTCCGCGAAACCCAACAACAGGATCGTTCCGAGATAATGGGTCGGATCCAATCGGTACTTTGGGAGCGCTGCAATACGAATCTCTCGATCGTTCTTTCCCTTGGCAACCGTAACCTGTCTGCCTGAGTCCTGGTAATAGAACCTGCGATTGATCGCACTCTCCATGGCTTTAATCCAATGGACGTGTCGGTAATCTTTGGAAACCAAGATCGCCATCCGCGACTCGTCTTTGATCTTCCCACCACTTAGAATCACTCCCTGAAGCGGGTTGATTTGATTCGTCTTGGAATAAGAAGCCGGGTAGACCAAAATGTCCCCCTTGGCCGTCGCTCGCTCGTGGCTTTTGCGAAGCTGGCTATCGCTAAAGCTGAAGTACTCGAATAAGTGAGCCTCCATCAGATGACCTTCGCGAAGATCGGTCGCTTCGCATTCAGCAGAGCACTCGACAAGGACATCGGCCAAGTCCCCTTTGTCATCGCAGGGATTGGCAATCACACTCAACTTGGCCGTAGCAGTCGTCGGAGCATCGAGCACCCGTTCGGCGTCAAGGATGTCATTGCGACGAATCTCCTGGAGCATCATCTCACGCTGCGGACTGGGTTTGACCACACCACCTGTTCCAGGCAAGTTGGTAACGAGTCCTAAAGATTCAAATCGACGTGGCGTTGCTCCCGATACCCGAGCCACTTCGTTAATGAGTCGCAAGCGATCTGGATCGGCTAGCGTTTCCTTGAGTTTGGCATTCGCAATATCCAGTTCGTCAGGCTTTTCTCGAGTTAAAAGCTTGCAACCGCTGACGAGCGAAATCGACAAGCCCGCAATCAAAACACGACGCCGCGATATGCGAGACTCTTGAGCCGAGCCAGTCCGCTTAACAGGTTTCCATACCATCAGACGCACAGCCTTGTGAATGACCAAGGGGATTCGGGTGATTCCGGAAATACCCTGGTTACCTAAATTCACAAGCTTGCGTCAAGACGACTCAGCAAGCTACTGGCAAGCTACTGGATGATGATTTCCCCAGGACCCAAATCCATGCCCTCATCGAGGATCTCCTCGCTCAGAACGGATTCGGGAAAGCCAACCACTTGGTGATCCCCGTGGGCATAAGCCGATTCGCTAAATGGAGACCCCACTCGCCCATGACGCATATTTGTCCTAGGCGTTTTCGTCCCATAGGTTCCGTAGTCGTCATCGTAAGGAGATGGGCAGATCGAACAACCGGCAAAACAGACCCACAGCGATGCGAGAAAAGTCCAGCGGCCCGAACGATGAAACCTGTGTTGATTTGCTAGCATGACACTCCCTTGTCGATAAAGGCTTTGGTAAAATGTTCGGGTTATTGCGATCTTTCTGATGAGTCAAAAAGAACCGAAAGAAGAGATTAACCATGTCGGAGACCGTTTTCTCGAAAATTATCCGCAAGGAGATACCTGCCAAGATTCTTTACGAAGATCAATGGTCGCTAGCCTTCGAGGATATTCATCCTCAGGCACCGACCCATTTGCTAGTGATTCCTAAGAAGCCGATCGGGTCGTTGGCCGAGGCAACCCAGGAGGACAAGGAGTTGCTAGGGCATTTGCAATGGGTCGTAGCTCACGTTGCCCAATTGCATGGGCTGAGTGCATCGGGCTATCGTGTCGTTACGAACATCGGGAGCGACGGTGGCCAATCGGTTCCCCATTTGCACTACCATATCTTAGGCGGTCGTGCTCTGGATTGGCCTCCTGGATAAAGACTAACGATCGCTCCGAACGCCTTCAGTCTGGGTAGTCTTGGCAACCTGGGAAGACTCATCCTTGTGGGGTGATTGTTAACACGATGTTGATCTGGATCATGCCTGACAAGCGGAAGATCCGATGCTAACGGCGTCGTCGAAACTGGCGGTGGGACCCGCAATTCCTGCATAGCTAGACGCCGAAGTTGCACAAATTCTCTGCGCGGAAAAATTTCCGCAGAGAAGTATCCCCGAGCAGAAACCCGGGCCCAGAATGAGCTTTCGTTTTTCAATCACAAGCCAATCGCTACTGCGCCTGACATGTGTGGCGGTCGGTTTGAGCCTCTCGGTTGGATCAGTTTCGGCACAAGCTACGGATCCAAGTTCCCGGATAAGCCCGATCGTGCGCGCCATCCAACGCGCAGAAGCAGCGGTCGTGAGTATCCAAGGGAATAAAGTCATCTCTACAGCGTCCTCCAGCGGTGCTGGATCCAAGCAGGAAGTCAACGGGATGGGGACCGGCGTGATCATCGATCGCCGAGGTTACATCATCACCAACCTTCACGTCGTTGAAGATGTTGGGCGAATCGAAGTGACCCTCTCAGATGGTTCGACTGCGATTGCCAAGTTGCTCAACTATGACCCAGAGACCGACTTGGCTCTCATCAAGATTCCTGCGGTAAAGGAACTTCCCACTATCCAGTTCGGCACCTCTTCGGATCTCATGCGAGGCGAAACCGTCGTCGCCATCGGCAATCCCTTCGGTTATCAAAACACCGTGACCCAAGGTATCATCAGCGCTCTGCATCGAGACATTCCAGTCAACGGAACACAAGAGTACAAAGATCTGATTCAGACCAATGCCGATATCAACCCAGGAAACTCTGGGGGCCCATTGCTCAATCTCGACGGAGAAGTCATCGGAATCAACGTGGCTGTCAGGGTCGGGGCCCAAGGAATCGGTTTTGCCATCCCCATCGATTCTGCTCTTGAAATCATGGCAAACCTGGTCGCTTCGGTTCGACGCGAACCGATCGAGCATGGTCTGGAGCTAACCCGGTCGTTCGAAAAAGGACATGGCCGACTGATGCTCCGAAGCGATCGCCCAGAGGAGTCCAACTCGCAAGCGCTTCACGCGTGCGACATCGTCGAAAAGGTCAACGGATACCCGGTTCAAACGCGATTGGATATCGAACTGGCGCTACTTGAAAGCCGCCCAGGTGACTCGGCTGAACTGTCCGTAGTCCGGGGCGAATCCAGATCCACCCAAACCCTACAACTCAGAGGATCGGGTGCGAGCCTTTCCGACGCAACCGTCGCAAAAATGGCTTGGGAGCAAATCGGTATCCGGGTCGCTCCTGTGCCACTTTCAGAAGTATCTAGTATTAACGAAGATTATCGAGGCGGGCTTAGAATCACCGAAGTTCGCCCCGGTAGTCCGGCTGCGAGGAATCGGCTGATGGCTGGGGACATTATTGTCGGGATTATGGAGTGGCAGACGGTGAGTTTGGAAAATCTTCAATGGATTTTGGCCAGTCCGAATTTCAAGCAGGGATCGCCTTCGAAATACTATGTTATTCGCAAGCGTCAGCAGCTCATGGTGGCGATGACCCCCGAGCTTGCCCGGGTTCGTTGATTTAGCTTGGTTTCCAGTTGCCACATCCGGGTCGGCTGGCTACACTTTTGCGACTTAATCTGCCTTGCCCCGTGGTGTAATTGGCAACACAAGGGATTTTGGTTCCTTTATTCTAGGTTCGAGTCCTAGCGGGGTAGTTTCTTTCACGGTCCCTTCAACTAGTTCTGATGCGTGACCGTCGGATGCCCAAGATTTTGGACAATCCGCTAGCAGTTGTTTTTCTAGGGCTCTCTCAAAAGGCCCTTTTCCTCTAACTGCTCAAAATGCTCTCGGAAGCTCAAAAAGGAATTGTGCTTGAACTGCGACGGTGCCACAGCGTCTGTTAGCCGTTAAAATCTCGCGTCGTTGGGCGAGTAAGTTACTGGCCAGATTGAGCAACCGTTGAGGCTTGAGGTTCGTGTCATGTTTTCATCGCGAGAATTGATGTTCGTGGGGGTGATCCTTTCGACTTGTGCGGTTTTCTCGCAGGAGCTCGACAAGACGGCACCGGCTGTTGTGACGCTCGAGCCGGGAGTCAAGGTGACGCTGCTTGCGGAACATCCAGACTTGGTCACTCCAACGGGAATCGACTTGGATCCCCAAGGGAACCTTTGGGTTGTCGCTTGTCATACCCATTTTAGACCGGCCGGTTACCAAGGCCCCGAGAGCGATGAGATTTTGGTTTTTGATCCCCAGGGGAAAAACCGTCGGGTGTATTACAACAACACCAAGACGACGATGCAGCTTTTATCCGGCCCAGATGGTTGGCTGTACGTCGCCCAGCGAGATCGAATCTTGCGAATTAAAGACAGTGACAACGATGGGGTTGGTGACACCCAGGAATTGATAGCTCGCTTGGAAACCGAGGCCGACTATCCCCATAACGGGCTCAGCGGCATGACTTGGCACAATGATGGAGGGCTGATTTTTTCGCTTGGAGAAAATTTTGGTAAGGACTGGTCGCTCCATGGTAGCGATTCGAATATCCTGCGAGGTCGAGGTGAAGGAGGTGTCTTTCACTGCAGCAAAGATGGCAAGGGACTGCGGCGGATCGCTAAGGGCTTTTGGAATCCCTTCGGACTGTGGATGCGGGGAGATGGAGTTTTATTTGCTGCGGAGAACGATCCGGGCAGCAGACCACCTTGCCGTTTGCTCCACATCGTTGAGGGTGGAGATTATGGATTTCAATATGTTTATGGTAGCGCACCGGTTCACCCTTTTGTTTGCTGGAATGGGGAACTGCGAGGAACGCTCGGAATGATCCACTCCAGCGGCGAAGGCCCCTGTGCGGTCGTCGGCCTGGGCTCTGGGGTGCTAGTTCCCTCTTGGAGCAATCACTGCATCGATTACTATCCATTGAAATGGCAAGGTGCAACGCTCGGTGCCGATCGCATTGAACTACTTCGGGGTAGTGACATGTTTCGACCCACCGGCATGGTTCGAAAAAGCGATACGGAATACTACTTTGTCGATTGGGTCTCCCCATCCTATGAACTTCATGGACTGGGCCGTCTGTGGAAACTCCAAATCGATCCTGACGAAGCTCGCTGGCTCGACCGATCGGCATCGACGAAGACCCCTGAAGCAACGCTGGCCGATCGACTTAGATCCGGACAAGGTTTGAGCCAAGAGGAGCTGGCCGAAGAGACCCTTTTTGGATTCATCGAAGGAAGCGACAAGTACCTGGCCGATGCGGCGCAAATGGCTCTGGGAAGAATCGCAAAAGACTGGAGCCAAGACCATTGGCGCACACTCCCTGCCAAACGCCGGGTATCGGCATTTGCTGCCATGCGGAAAGAAAATCTCGATGATCCTCGCTGGGTCAAACTGATGTGGCCCGATGAGGATCCAGAGATCCGGTTCGAAGCACTTCGGTGGATCGCCGATGCGGTTTGGAAGGAATACTTAGCCGATGTTCAAGCCATGCTCGAGGATCCCAAGCTCGACTATAGGCTTTTCGAAGCGGCACTCGCAACGATCAATACGCTCCATGGAAAACCCAGCCAGGGAGTTACCGATGCGAAGATGCTCATCGAGAGGATCACCAACCCTCAAACCCCACCCCGCATTGCAGCTTATGCTCTGCGTTTGGCACCACCGGGCAACGAGAGCCTTAGTCTCGACGCATTGAAAAATTTGCTCGATCGAAACAACCCTGAATTGACGATTGAAGTCGTCCGGACCTTGGCCCTGCGAAAGGATCAGGAATCCCAAAAGATTTTGGGAGATATCCTCAAACTCGAATCGCTCGATGAGTCGGTTCGAATAGACGCCTTGGCCGGTCTGATCGGCACAGCCGATGCAGAAATCAAGAACCTAGTCGAACAACTGGCAGGTAATCCAAATACCCCATTAGGTCGCGAAGCTCAGCGGGTCGCCTGTCAAAGCGGTTGGATCCCAAATCCCACTCAAGCTGATCCATCCAAACCATCGAGAAGCGTCGATGAGTGGCTCAGCCGTATCGATGCTCTCGAGGGTAAAGCCGATCCGCAGGCTGGGCGGAGAATTTTCTTTCATGTTGCCGGGGCCGCTTGCGCACAATGCCATCGATACAATGGAAGAGGCAATGTGGTCGGACCGGACTTGAGCTTGATCTCCAAACAAGGTAGCCGAAGAGAAATTCTTGCATCGATCTTAGAACCGAATCGAGAGGTAGCACCCCAGTTCTATACGACTCTCTTGCAACTGGCCGATGGTACAGAGTTCACGGGAATCCTTCTTCGATCATCGAGCAACGAAGTCTACCGCAACAACTATGGCCAAGAGATCACCTTTCAGAAGCGCGATATCGAATATCGAAAAGAGCTCAGATCATCGATGATGCCAAGCGGTTTGCTGGATGCACTGAGCGATCTAGAAGTACGCGATTTGCTAGAGTTCCTGATCCAGGGTTCGTAAGCTTCAGAAGTTTTGCGTTCTACGGGATCGGGTGCGCATCGAGCCACTTTTGAACGTCTCTCCACTCTGGAATACATTGATCCAGGGCTGCACTTCCCGATGGGCGTTCCTTGGCCGTCTCGTAGATCTCTTTACGTCGCTCGACGAGCCGATGGATTTCCATATGTAGCTCTTTGGCAAACGCCTCTGGCGAACCTTGGTAACCCTCTGCAAATCTAAGGGTCTCTGGGATCTCGTTGTAAAGCTGACCCATCGCCATCGACTGGATCGTTGGCCACAGCACTGCGGCAAGCTTAGCATGACTCTTGGACCAACCATCCCAGTAAAGATTCCAATCGGTGTCGGTGCGTCCGAGCGCCTTGAGGAGCAAACCGGCGGGAAAAAATTCTCCACCGTAGGAATCGGATTTCGCGATGTGCCAACCCGAGGCGGGTGCAGAAGCGTTTAGGTTTCTCAAGACCTCTGAGGGAACTGTCGATCCGGTCGACTGGCGAAATGTTGGTAGGAACTGCAAATTCGTTCCCGGGATACGATAGACCAAGAAACTGCGTGTCTGAAAATTCGACGGATTGAACTCCTCACCGCTGGTGTAGCAGAATAAGACAACAACGACCAATCCAATAATCATCGACAGCAGGATCATCAAGAACATCAGGGCACGCCCAGGCCTTCTCCGAAGCCTTGCCGTATTGGCAACCGGCGATGTCGACCTGACAGATTGGCCACTTGCAGTGCTCATGGAAACTCCCCCCGACTTTGCAAATCCATCTTGGTTTGACTGATCCTTGGCTGGTATTGTAAGGGGGAGATTGGTCATTCGCGAGCTTAACGTTTTATTAACAAGGGTAATCCGGTGGCTTGGTGGAAACGTAAGAAAGAGCCTTCGCGGGAGGAAGTTTCTCCGGATAGTCCAGCCGATGTGCGACTTTTGGAAGCGGTTTTGATGGTTGTCAACGAACCGATCCCGGCCAAGCAGCTTGGCGTACTGACAGGTTTTCCCGATCCAACTGCAGTCCGCACAGCCGTGGTGCACTTGAATCAAAAGTACGATCAACAGGGCCGAGCCTACAGGATCGAGGAGGTTGCCGGAGGACTGCAACTGCTTACCCGAAAACAGTTTGCGCTTTGGATAAGAAGATCCGACCAAGTCCCTGGCGAACAACTCCTGAGCCCGGCTATGCTCGAAACCCTCTCGATCGTCGCTTACCGCCAACCAATCATCCGGGCCGAGATCGAGTCGATCCGGGGAGTAGCCTGCGACGAAGTGCTCCGGCAGTTGATCCAGCGGGATTTAGTGAGGATTTCTGGGCGCGAGGAGGATCTCGGCAGGCCCTTTCTCTACGAGACGACCAAGGCTTTTTTGAAGCTATTTGGATTGAAAACCATCGAAAATCTCCCTCGCTTCCAAAAAATTCTTCAGCAAGAGTCAGAAATTGCTTCTAGGATCCGGATCAGTTTGACCGACGAACCGTCTGAAAGGTAATTTCAATCGGCAGATATTTTTCCGGCAGATTTTTTACCTATCAGATATTGAAGTTCGATGCTTTGATGGATAGATTGCCCCATCGAATCGGAAGTTACATTTAGGTGGTCAGATTGGACCGCGCAAAATTCAACCGACCAAGAGAACAACTCTCGAAAAGAATAACAAGGTGTCCCCATGAAAAAGACAATCACCGTGAAAGAGACAATCACCGTGAAGAAGACGACCGCTGCTAGCGCATCGCGTGATGTCGACTGGCTCGACTTTCATTGGTCGGATATGGATTCCGAGATAGTCATGGCCGATGATGATGACGACTTCGAGGACGAAGATCAAGAGGACGAGGATCTCGAAGACGACGAGGAATTCGAAGACGAAGAAGAATTCGAAGATGAAGAGGAATTTGAAGACGAAGAAGAGGAAGAGGACGACGAGTACGAAGAGGATGAAGACGTAGAGGACGACGAGTGGGAAGAAGTCGAGGGGGACGAAGACGAAGAAGAGGAAGAGGACGAAGAAGAGGATGATTGGGACGATGACGAGGATGATTGGGATGATGATGACGGAGAAGAGGAAGAAGACGAAGACGAAGACTGGGATTGATCGGTCTTTGGCGAACGATTAGCTTTTTCGTTCTCTGGCGATAAACGATCCCTGTGCAGTACAAGCACGGGGATTTTTTTTTGAGACCAGCCGTTCCCCAGGAGTTTCCCCAAAATGCCTAATGCGACTTGTTTCCTAATCGCCTATCTGCTGGTTCTGGTGCTGGAAACTTTTCGCTTCGCTTCATCGAGCGACTCGACACGCAGGTGGATCATCAGGCTCTCTGTTGGGATGTTCCTTATAGCATGGCTTACCCACACGCTTTATCTGGTGGACTTGGTCTTTCAAAGTGCTCTGCACGAGCAGGGGTTGCGATATCTCAAGACCTGGGGCGATTGGTCGATCGTCGCTGCATGGATTATCTCGATGGCATATAGCGTGATGCTCTGGAGGCGATCCGATAAACAGATCGGACTTTTTCTTTTGCCATTGATTCTGATTCTTGTGGGCCTGGCAGTAGTCTTTCCATCAGAAAGCCCAATCGGTCGAGCGACATCGACGGTCACTTTTTGGCGCATGGTCCATTCGATGGCCATGCTTATCGGAACGATTCTTGTAGCCTTGGGTTTTGCTTCGGCGGTGATGTACTTCGTGCATGCCTGGAAGCTCAAACGATCCCCAGCCATAGGGTGGAACTTTCGTTTGCCATCTTTGGAATACTTGCAGCAAATGGGTCGAAACTGCATCCTTGGGAGTGCTGCAGCCATCGGCTTTGGCGTGATCTCAGGAGCTATCATGAATTTCACCCGCGATGGATTTGTCGCCTGGACCGATCGGGGTATCCTGCTGACTACTGCACTCTTTATTTGGTTATGTATCGCAGCCGTAGCGCAGAAAATATCCTCGACTCGCGGTAAAGGCCAGTGGACGGCTGCCTTGAATATCCTCTCGTTTGCCATCGTCGTCGCAGCGCTGGCGGCCGTCGTATCGGCCCCGCATGGAGCGAGCAATACCGGTTCCAAACAATCGCAATTGCATGTGCTGGTTCGGGTGGACGCATGAAACTGCGAATGATAGGTTGCTCTCACCACGAAACGCCCCTAGAGATTCGTGAGCAAGTTGCATTTTCGTCCGACCAAGTCACCCAGGTTCTGGCGCTTCTTAAGGAGCGGTACCCCGAAGGCGAGGTCGTTTTGATCAATACCTGCAATCGTGTCGAACTCTATTGCGGTTCACACGAACAGGACAAGATTGCTACGGCCGAGGAACTCGAGCTTCTGCTATCGGATTTTCACAGCATTGCGCTTCGCACCGTCCAAGATCACTTCCGAGTCCGAGAGGATCGGCTAGCCATCGAACACCTCTTTAGCGTTGTCAGCAGTATCGATTCGCTCGTGGTCGGTGAATCTCAGATTCCCGCACAGGTCAGAGACGCTTACGATCGATCCAAACTCGAAGGATCCGCCGGTTCGGTGATGCATTCGCTCTTTCAGCATGCCAACCAAGTCTCCAAAAGAGTCACCAGCGAAACAGAAATCCACCGCAGGCGAGTAAGTGTTCCGAGCGTTGCGGTCAGCGAAGTAGCCTCAGAGTTCTACGAACGCTTCGATGACAAGAAGATCGTCGTCATCGGTAGTGGCGAAATGGGGGTCGAAACCCTCCAGTACTTGATCGATGCAAACGCTAAGAACATCGACATCATCAATCGATCCTTCGAACGCGCGAAAGCAGTCGCTCAAGAGTACCAACTCAAAGCCCAACCTTGGGAATCCTTAGATGGACTCTTGGTCGAGGCCGACTTGGTCGTCAGTACCACCGGTGCGGTCGAACCGATCGTCACCGAGGCCCGCATGCGATCCATCCTAGCCAAACGTAATCGAGGCAATCTGCTCATTCTCGATCTTGCTGTTCCGCGTGACTTTGAAGCCTCGATCGGAAGGCTCCCGAGTGTGTACCTCTATTCGGTCGATGATCTCCAAAGCGTCTGCCAACGCAATGAAACTTTCCGCAAGCAGCAACTCCCCAAAGCCAGAAAAATCATCGAGGAAGAAGTCCAGCGACTCATGGCCGACTGGGATCTGAGGCAATCCTCCGACACCATCCGAGCCTTGAAAGATCAAGCCGTGGCGATTCGGGATTCCGAATTGCAAAGACTCTTTGGAAAACAGGCTTTGCAAGAACTAAGTCCTCAAGTGCAACAGGAAATCCATCAGGCGGTCGATCGAGTCATTAACAAACTACTCCATGGACCACTGCAATCGCTCCGTGAAGCGCCTCATGAGGATCATCGCGAATCGTTAGCCAAATCGATTCGTAGACTCTTTAAGCTCGGTGGATAAACCGTCGCAACGTGACGATGCTTTATCCACCGAGGCTGTACTTGTAGAGCGTCTCTATGGTCGTAAAGCCGACCGATTCGTAAAGCTCGATGGCCCGAAAGTTGTGCGTCGTGACCTCCAGGGTCACCATGCGACAGCCTGTTAAGTAAAAGCCCCGCAGCGCGCGGCGAATGAGTTCTTTGCCAACCCCGCGGCCACGCCAGGCCTCGACAACACCGATGTTCTGGATCGCTCCATGTCCCGGCCCGGATCGCAAACCTTGAATCGTGCCGACTCCCTTGTCCTTGCCTAACATCTCATTGCTAGTTGCTAACCAAGTTGTCTCTGGTACAAAGTTGCTCTTGGTCGATAGCTCTCGCATCAGTTGCCGGCAACCCTCGCGGCTAGCCAGACTTGGGAAGACATTTCCGTCCATCTCTTGGCGAAAACTCTCCCACTTGACCTGAGCATGCTGATGGACAAGTTTCGGATGCCATGAAAGCCATTGAAGCGAATCAGACTCCATCGAAGGAGCGGAAATCCATGGCATATGCTGAGCCAATTCAATCTGCATCCGATAGCGTTTGATAAATACCGATCGCGAAATACCCATCAGATTCGCAATGCTCCGTCTAGGGTTCCCGAGTTGGACCGTTTCCGGCCGACAATTGCCTAGCAGGTGTGCCGATATAAGTTGTCCCGGCAGGAACATCCCTGACTACCGTCGAGTTGGCTCCAAGGATGGCCCAAGCCCCAATGTGCCGCTGGGGGATCACGCATGTGCCTATCCCAAGCATCGCTCCTGAATCGACTTGAACATTGCCTGCCAAATGACACCCCGGTGCCACGTGCACAAAGTCTCCGATATTTACGTCGTGATCGACGGAACTGGCCGTATTGAGCACAACTCCCCGGCCAATCTTGGCCGATACTCCAACGACCGCCTTGGGCATAATCACCGTGCCCGAACCCACCTGGGCCCAAGGAGAAACATAAGCACTCTGCGCGATTGCAGTGGCAAAGGAAAAGCCGAGGGCTTCAAGCTTCAATGTCACTCGTTGGCGAAGCTTGTTGTCCCCTAGAGCAACCAATGCTTGGGCTTTGGCATCAAGCAACCTCCCCAATGTCTCCGAGTTCTCGGGAAAGATCGGGAATCCTAAAAGGCTCTCGGCAGTGGACTCGGTATCCAAGCACCCATAGAGCTCGTATTGGTGCATCGAGACAAGTGCCTCGATGACCATCTTGGCATGCCCCCCGGCACCCATTACAAAAACCAACGGCTTTACCATCGTCTCAAACCGATCCCCACAAACCAAACATCAGCTTCTAGCCTAACAATCGCCCTATATTGTATCTGCGTGAACCCAAATCTTTACACGCTATCGAGTGGCCCTGAGGGCCTCTTGATGAAGATTTCTTAGGATTTCCAGCAGGAAAAAAAACCGATTACAATAGACCAATCCGGAGCAAACCGGTGCAAATCATCCGCCGAGACTTGGATTGCACACCCTAAATTGGTTAAAATCCATCAGCCAATGGCGGTTTTCACCATACCCCAGGTCGATCCGTTGCGGGAGGACACCCGATGAGCGACAGCTCTTCATTAGATTGCAGTGTGTTGGTACTAAACCGGTTCTACATGGCCATCCGTGTAGTCGATGTGCGCCGAGCGATGACCCTATTGTATCGGGGCTGCGCTGAGGTGATCACCATCGAAGACGACCAGTACATCAATTACGATTTCGAAAATTGGTGCGAACTGTCCGACCTGCACTCGATGGAAAAGCAACCAGGTGAAGACTACATCAAGACTCCTACGCGCGAACTGCAAGTGCCCCGAATCGTTCGCCTAGTTCTCTACGATCGTGTCCCCAAGTCGACCGTCCGATTCAACCGCAAGACCCTCTTTGCTCGCGACTCGCACCGCTGCCAGTACTGCGGCCAAGCTAGACCCATGAGCCAACTGAGTCTCGATCACGTCGTTCCTCGCTCCCAAGGTGGCAAAACAACTTGGGAAAACGTCGTTTGCTCATGCGTTGGTTGCAACAGTAAAAAAGGAGGACGAACTCCTGTCCAAGCCGGCATGAAACTCCTAAACGATCCGGTGCGTCCTACGGCCAATCCTGGAATCTCCGTGACCCTCAAAGACCCCCGTTACAGCTCCTGGAAAACATTCCTTGCTGCCGCTGGTACGATCAGCTAAGTCGCTTGCGTTGCTCTTGCGATATCCCTCCAAACTCCTCTTCCCTACGTGAGTCCCTAAGTGCATCGATCTAAATTTGCTCGCCGGCGTTTCCTTTCCCTCAGCGCCACGAGTGCAGCCGGACTAGCCGTAGCCCCAGCGCTCAAGTCCTATGCGTCGGCCAACGAAGAAATCCGAGTCGGTTTCCTAAGTTGCGGTGGTCGTGCCAATGAACTCATGGGAAGCTTCTCCAAAATCCCAGGCGTCAAAATCGTCGGCCTTTGCGATCCTGATGCGAGTCGGGTCGCCAAAGCCAAAACCCGATTCCCCGACGCCAAAACCGCAAACGACCTGAGACGACTCATCGAAGACCCCAACATCGATGCGATGGTCGTGGCAACCTGCAACCATTGGCACTGCTTGGCATCCATCTGGGCCATGCAGGCGGGCAAGGATGTCTACGTCGAAAAACCACTGTCCCATTCCCAATGGGAAGGTATCCAGACAATCGCCGCTGCTCGAAAGTACCAAAGAATCTGCCAAGTCGGAACCCAGCAACGCTCCGATCCGATGCAGACGGAACTCAAGAAATTTCTGCACGAACAAAAAGCCTTGGGCGATATCCAACGTGTTCAAGTCAACCGCTTTGGTGTTCGAGGCCCGATCGGAAAACGTACCGAACCTCTTCCAAAAGACCCCAACATCGACTGGGATCTTTGGTTAGGGCCCGCCGCTGATTTACCCGTCTTTAGAAACTCCTGGCACTACGACTGGCACTGGGACTGGAATACCGGTTCGGGTGAAATGGGCAACTGGGGCGTCCACGTTCTTGACGATGTAAGAAATGTCGTTTTCCGTGATTCGGTGCAAGTCCCACGGCGCATCCTCGGTGGCGGCGGTCGGCTCGCCTGGAACGATGCAGGGCAATCTCCAAACGTTCACGTCGTGGCCTTCGATACCGGCGGAATCCCAGTGGTGATCGGACTGAGCAACCTGCCCGATAAAACCGACGGCAAAAAGTCCCCTGATATGCCTGGGCCCGGTAGTGGCTATGTCGTCTACTGCCAAGCAGGCCGATTGGAAGGTCAACGCGGCTCTGCCAAAGCCTTCGACAACGACGGCAAACTCATCAAAGAGTTCAAAGGCAACAGCGGCTCAGGACATCAAGCCAATTTCATCGAAGCAGTCCGAAATCGAAAACCAGAGGCCCTCAATGCCGAGGTGCAAATCGGCCACGACTCGACCGGTTGGTGCAACTTTGCCAACATCTGCTTCCAAGCCGGCGATCACAGCGACCTTCGCGAAAAGGTCGAGTCGGCTCGAAACCACCCAGGCTGGCAAGAACTCATCGAGCAGATGATCAAGCACCTGAGTGCCAACGGAATCGATCCGTCCGATCAAGCCATTGCCATGAGCCATTGGATGGAACTCGATCCTAAGACAGGTCGTTTTGTCGGCCAGTATGCGGACCAAGGCAACGCACTGCTCAAGCGTCAATACCGTAAGGGTTATGAAGTCGAGCAAATCGCTTGATAATCCGAAGTCTTAGAATCCGCTCTAGATCGCAAACTGATTTTTCCTGTACGATCTGGCTTGCTCAGCCCGGTTGAAAATGGGCAAGAGGGAAAAAAGGGGACATTTCTGGGCATGGATGCGCACAGAACCGACCGGTCAATTACACATCAAAGATCATCGACTCTCAACCATGTCCTTTGGCTCTGGACACTTGGACTGTGGTCTGCTTTATCGTATTGCTCCCTGGCCCAAGACTTCTTACGAACCGAGCCCCAAGCCAACGTTCTTGATGCCACTTTGCACGATTGCCTGATGCTCTCGATCGATCGCGCATTTGCTGTCGGGGATGCAGGGGCGATACTGCTGACCGAGGATGGAGGCAAGCAGTGGAAGAGTCTTCAACCGCTCCGTAGCGAAATGAATTACTACGCGATCGGCATGGATGAACCGGTATCCTTGGGAGCAGCCCCGGGCTCAATGCCGCAGCGTAGCGGCTTGATTGTCGGGGGTACACTCCAACCAGCAACGGGTCGAAGCATCGGGGTCGTACTGACCACCCAAGATGATGGAAAAACTTGGACACCCTTAGTCATCCCTGGCCTGCCGCGTCTAATCGGTCTACAGCGTATCAAGCAGCGTCATTGGGTCGCTTGGGGCGATTGGTCGGATCACTTCGCTTCTTCTCTGTTTGAGTCGATCGACGGAGGAAAAAGCTGGAGTCCTCGAAGAATACCTTGCGGTCATCTCCAAGGCGTGGCTGTTGCAGACGATGGGGCTACCTTACTGGTCGACCGCGCAAGCCGCGTGTTTTTCGCACCCGATGGCGTAGCATTTCGCTCTGTTTCTATCGATACCGATCAGTTTCGCACTTTGCGATTTTGTAAGTTGCAGTCGCAAGGCTGGTGGATCGGTGGTGACGGTGCCCAACTTTGGCATTCCATAGACGCCGTCAATTGGCAGTCGGTCAAACTCCCAATCGATGCTCAAGACGCGCCATTAGTCGACTGCTTGCAGATGGTCGGCAAGGCCGATCGGTTATGGGTGGTCGGCAAACCGGGCAACCTTATCTGGAGTTCAAACGATCACGGATCGAATTGGGAAAGACTTTCCACTCAAACCACAACCGTCTTGCTTGATATCGATGCGTGGGACGATCAAGTGCTTATGGGCTGCGGGCGTTTAGGGAACATCCTGCAATCGAGAAACGGGGGACGGTCTTGGCGGGAATCCCACGCGTCTGCCAAGCGGTATTTGGGCCTAAGTCTCAGTGCCACCGACCAAACAATCCCTTGGGATGCTCTTGGGTATATCATCCACGAAGGTCTTCATCATTCGGCCGCAGTGGTGATCCACGATCGACGATTTACCGAGAGGATGCATCATCAGATCGACCGCAACTCAGCCCTCGAATGCCTCGCCAGTCGAGCACACTTAGACCACGTCTCAGTCCTTCCAGGATATCCTGTTAGCGATTTGCAGGTGGGCTCTAATGTCAACGACCTTAGCTATTATCACAGATCCGATGACCAGATTCTTCGCAAAATAGTTCAGGAGATCAGACTCCACAGACCAGATGTTCTGCTGATCGAAGACATTTCATCTCCGAACATGCTCCGCAGCGCTAACGGGGCCTTGGTATCCCAAGCCGCTCAACTGGCTGGCAACCCCTCCTATGTACCTGCAAAGAGCCTCGGAGCAGATCAACCTGCTGCATGGACTGTTCAGCGAATCATACAGCGAAGCGAATCCAACGGTGGATTTTTGTTATCCCCTTCGATGCTGCTCAAGAAAAGCAATCAGTTGCTGGCCAAGCCGTTACAGCCCATTCGCTATTACTATGGCGCAAATGGCTTAGTCCAAGCAGGTGAGCCTCCTGCGGCACTAGTCGGCAAAGCTCAATATCGACTAGTCGACCAAAAGTCAGTGACTATCAACAACCCACTCGATGGACTGGTTGTCAAAAGTGATACCAAGCTGTGCGACAAGCCTCTGCTGAAAGTCAAGCTTGCTACCCTCATGGCATCAGCAAGCTCGGGATCCAAAGTTGCCGAGCTTCTGCAAACCCGAGGCAGCCAAGTCTACCGAGAAAACGCTTGGGATGAAGCCCTCGCAGAACTGATCAAACCTTTGTCCGCCGAGTCGGCGTTGGACGTGCTGTGGATGGTCTCTCAAGAGTCTCGGATTCAGGGCAATTGGCACCGTTGGTACACCGCACTGCAAATGATACAGGCTCGATATCCCAAAGAGGAACAGCAGGAAATGGTCTATCGCGAACTGATGACCTATACCGGCTCTGCAGAAATCGATCGAATGATTCGTGAGCAATTGTCCAAAAGAAAACAAGAAGATCAGCCCAGTGCAAACACCCCATTGCAGGTCGCCAGCGCCGCTTCTCCTTTTGCATCTGCCGACAACTCCGCAGTCAAACCCGCAACGTATTCCAGCCAGATAAGGCTTACGCCTATCGCGCGAGGGGCTTCCGAAAAAGAGTTCGCCAAGCAACTTGGAGAATGGCCCCAGGAGTGGAAAGCCAAGCAACAAGAGCCCGCATGGGCTTGGCTGATCGCCTCGCGTTTTCGAACCAGTTCCTACACGCGTGCTGGGAAACTCGATCCCTCGGCCGAACGAGACTTCTGGCCCTCCTATTCCCCACAACTTGGCAATTGGTCAGGAATCCATGAACAGGAACTCATCGTCAACGCTCCGCCTGAAGGCTCACTGCCGATCCCAAGAATCCCATGGATTAAGAGCCCACCTCATTTGGATGGAAACCCCGAGCCCGAGCTATGGACACAGGCCATGACGATGCGGCTTTCAACGGCATGGACCGATCAAGCCGAAACATCGATTGTTCGAATCTGCCGTGACCAAGACTTTCTCTATCTGCATGTCAGTTCGCCTCGGAGCCGCACTTCGGAGCTTGCCGCCAGTGCCTCGCCGAGCCAAAGAAATGGAAGCTCAAAGAAAAACCCAATTGGGCACAACAATAAAACCAAACGGGATTCAATGGATCCTCAGCTTGAACATTTGTCACTAAAAATCGATATCGATCGAGATTACGCGACTTGGTTCGAATTTGCTTGGGATACCCAAGACGGCATCTTGGACCGTTGCAACGATATCCCCATTTGGGATCCGCAATGGTATATTGCTTTTTCGCCTACCGACGAAGCCTGGAACGCCGAACTGGCCATCCCGATTTCCGAGCTAGTCAATGACTCTAGTGTACCTTGGGAGCAACTCCCATGGGCTATGAGCATCCAGCGTGAGCGACCTTCGCTGAGCACGGAGTTTTTGGTCGCCGGAGATAACGATCGATGGGGACGCGACCAGTGGCTGATTCTCAACCCCAGTGCACCATGAGCATTAAGCTCGGGATTTGGTGCGACTACGGAATCACGCTCGAACCGTCCGAAGGCATCGGCGTTTTCGTAGCGAACCTCGTCCAAGGTTTAATCGAACAACCCACGATCGAGCGCGTTGTCCTGGTCGCCAAAGAGGGGCAAGAACAACTTCTCGAACCGCTCAAACAACTTAACCCCGATATTGTTCAGATCGTTGGAAATACTAAGCCACCTTTCTACCTCCGAAAACCTTGGAAGTATTTGCGTCAAGCCGAAAGGCGAACTCTCGAACAGACCGGAAAGAGCCTCCGCGATTCGGGGCTTAAAGGGATGCTCTATCGATGGCTGAGCCATCGCATTGAGCGTTCCAAATCCGGATGGATCAACCAAGTCGATCTTTGGCTCTTACCCTACGTGGGCTTGGATCAAGAGTTCACCAAACCAACCGTCGTGATCGTTCACGATCTGGTCACCTACCACTTCTCCGACGGTTCCTCGGAAGAAAAACTCGGTGCTTTCAAACGCCTAGTCAATCAGGTAACAAGCCGAGCTCGAATCGTCGCGTGCATGTCGGATTTCATCCTCGAAAACGATCTGCATGGGACACTGGGTTTGTCTCGAAACAAAACTTGTATGGTTCGCCCGGCAGTTCCAAGGGACTTTGCCCGATGCGCCGAGCAATCCGTTTCGATTCCCGAGCAGATTCCCACGAAGCGGTACCTGCTGTACCCGGCTGCATTTCGCAGTTACAAGAACCACGCACTTCTCCTGAGCGCACTTGCAGTCCTAAACCGAGATCGCAAAGATCCTTATCATCTAGTCTTTACCGGAATCACTAACACTCCAGAGAATCTCCAAAAACTCATCAACGACTTAAACATCGAACCATGGGTGCACGTGCTGGGCAAAGTCCCGCGAAGCGAACTGCAAGCCCTTTATCGACAAGCCTTTGCTACCGCTGTCCCGAGCCTCTACGAACAAGGCTCTTTTCCTCTGATGGAAGCTCTTTCGTTTGGTTGCCCCATTCTTTGCTCCGATATCCCGTCGCTTCGAGAACAACTCTCGGCAATGAACGATGAAGATCTGTTTTTTGATCCTCATTGCTCAGATAGTTTTGTGCAAGCGGTTGATAAACTGCAAGCGAATCGCGACGCAAGACTAGCCGATCAACTCGCAGGCTTCGAAAGAATGAAACAAAGAACCTGGTCCGATGCCGCTAAGCAATGGTGCGAGGTCTTTCGCCAAGCACTCGATCAGACCGATGGGTGAGACTCTCGACTCGATAGCATGAGCGATTCAAGCCAATCCCTCCAATGCCTCATCGAGACGGCGTCCATCGTAGGTACTCCAAGAGGTGGTACCGACAATTGCTTATTCCCTGCTAACCAAGTGATCGTGCTATTGAGCATGCCATTGAGATCGGTTTCCAAGCTCAATTGCAGAGGGTCTGCCTCCTTGCGTTCTTGGAAGCAAGTCTGAAGATCGATGCTCGCTAGCCGATTCCAATTCAAGTTTCCAAACCTTGTTCCCTCGATGAATTGCAAAGTCGGCTGCTTTCTACCTTCCCTCGTAAATCGCAACGTACGGCTGATCTGACTCCCCAGCGGAGTGTCCTTGGCGATAAGCACCTTGGGCTGATGAACATTCCCATCGGGTTCCTGAATGATCAATCCAAAGTCGTAACTCGAAGCACCGTAGGCAAGCGGATTTTTGGAATCCAATGGGGGCATCAAATGCCGAGCTTGAACCGCCGCACCCCTGGCAAGATCCGTCGATCCCATCGAAATGACCTTGGCCTTCGGATCAACCAAGGCCGTGATGCGACTCTGTACCAACGGTAGCCATCGAATGTCACCAATGAGAATCAACGTCTCGATCTGACGGCCATCAACACTTGCCCTCGATAAAGCTTCTTTGGCAAAGTGCTCGCAATCGAGAACCAAATCGTCAACCCACTCGACGATCCGATCCCGCTCGATGCTGTCTTCGTATTTCCCCTTCTGAAGTTCAATGATAAAGGGAACTTTTTGGGCATGCCTAAGCCGTTCAAAAGCACGTTCCATGGTCCGCTGGAGTTGCGATGCAAGTCCAAGATTTTCCCTTGCGCTAATCCCGTGCTTCTTCTCGATGATTCCCGCAAGCCGCTTGGTGGCCACATCATGCCAACGTACCGTCCCTCGCCGCCAATCCCCCACCGATCCGAGGGTCTCGACCCGAGTGGTGGTCGATTGGACAACCGAGGCTTCGCACGCACTGCCCGAGAGCATGACCACAAGTATTTTCTTTTGGTAGTCGGTGTCCCCGCGCGCTTGGGCTAATCGAGCTTCGATCTCACAATGCGCCAAAGCTGCCGCTAAGGGTTTATCGAGCAACTGAAGCACCTCTAAACCTGCGATATTGCAAGCGATTTTGGTGCTGTGACGATGCATCTGATCGTAGCATCCAGGCACCGTCACCACCGCATGCGAGGCACTCGGGTACTTGCGCCGCGTCTTGGTCACGATCTGATGAAGAATGCTCGCGACGAGCACCTCAGGGGGTACCCGCCTACCTCCAAAGGGTTTCTCTAAGAGAGGCAAACCATACCATCGCTGGATGCCATAGAAGATCTGCTCTGGGTGTGCGACTCGCTCCTGAGCTGCATCCGAACCGATCCGTACCAAGCCTTGATCGCTAAACAACATGTTTCGCAACTCTAGAAGATCACCATCGAGAGGAACTTGCTCGATTTTGAACTCGCTGTTGACGTAACTGCACCTCGAATGAATCATCCCTAAATCGATCCCAAAAGGACCAAAGGATTTTCGCGAAGTCGATGTCCCTTGCCCGATACTCGTCGGCCTCTCGCGAAGCAGCCCGTCGCGAAAATCGCTCTTGCGACCCGCAAGAGTGGCTCCCGGTCGCTCAAGCAACTGCAACTCGTAAAGCTTCTCAAGCAAATGACGCGCCGAAGGACAACGGTCCACGACATCCTTGGCCACCAGCCATTGGAAAACCGAATCGATCCGCAAATCCAAGTCGCTGCGAAGTTCATAAAGGGCCGGCGGTGTGCGACGCAAATGCGCAAGTGCCGTCTGCATCAATTCACCGCTAAACATCGGTCTGCCGATAAGCAAATAGAAAAATGTCGCCCCCAACGAATACAAATCAGTGCGATGATCGACAAGATCCGGCGTGTTGATCTGCTCGGGCGACATGTACTCGACGGTCCCTACCAACTGACTCTTGGTTGGATCCCCACCTCCTCCAATATCCCGCAAAACCGCCAACCCGAAATCAAGGATCTTGAGCATCCCTTGATGCGTAAGCATCATGTTGCCAGGCTTGATGTCTCGATGGACAATCCCCATGCCATGGGCATACTCCAAAGCCACCGCAGCTTGTTCGATAATCTTCAATGCATCGGCACCGCTGAGTGGCCCCTGGATATTCACTCGATGCGATAAAGACTCCCCCTGGATCAACTCCATAACCAGATAATGAACCGTGTTTTTCCGAGTGCGATGGCAACCTGCATCAAACGCCGTAACAATGTTCGGATGCATCAACTTGCCCTGAGCTCGTACCTCCGCGTAGAAACGCTCCACAGCAATCGCATCGGCGGACAATCGTCTCGGAAGAACCTTCACGGCCACCTCCCGATCCATCGTCCGATGCCGCGCTCGATAAACTTGCCCCATCCCGCCAGCACCCAATCGATCCAAAATGATGTACTCGCCCAGAACCGGTGCTCGGCGTTCGCGAGGCTCGTTAGAATCCTCCAAGGTATTGGAACTCAACTCGAACTCGAATTCTTCCTCGATAGCCCAGGGCCTTTGGGTCCGGTCGTCCAAGTCCATCGCGCGCGTCACCTCAGAGGGGGTCTTGCGCTCTTTCGATGGATCATCGCTGGACTGCCCAGCCGAGTCCCCTGACGGTTCGTTGCTCATTGCCAATCCAACAAAGATAGTTGACTCCAGGCCGTGTAAGATAATTCTAATCGATTCGGCATCAACCAATCCGATTTTTTAGTCTAAAATCCTCCGTCGATGCAAACCAACCCTAACGATCCAATGACCAAGCCTAAGATCCTCGATATCCAAGACGTCTCGGTCGTCCGAGGAAACAACACCCTGCTAAATCGCATCTCGCTTGCGATTTCCCAAGGCCAGCATACCGCTATCCTTGGACCAAATGGCTCCGGGAAATCCACTCTGCTCAAACTCCTGATGCGAAACCTCTACCCCTCCTGCATCGAGGGACAATCCGGTGTTATTCGCATCTTTGGCCAAAGCGAATGGAACGTTTGGGACCTGCGCACCCAATTGGGATTTGTCAGCGGCGAGATCGATCAGCATTTCCATGCCGGTCGCTCTGGAAAACTCACCGCCAAGGAAGCTGTCCTGACAGGTTTTTTCTCGAGCGAATTGGAAACCGACCCTGAAAAGATCACCGAGTCGATGCTTCAATCGGCCAATGCAGCCATAGAACTCATGGGTATCACCCCCATAGCAAACAGGACTCTCGGAACCATGTCGACCGGCGAGCGTCGCAGAACTCTACTGGCACGCGCGATCGTTCATCGCCCAAAAGCTCTGGTGCTCGACGAACCTACAGCCGGACTTGACCTCCGCGCACAACGCCAACTTCTTGAATACCTTGAAAAGATCGCCCTCAATGACACGACCCTGATCCTCGTTACCCACCAACTGAGCGAAGTTCTTCCATGCATCGAACATTCGATCTTGCTCCATCGAGGTACGATCGCTTTCGATGGCAAGACCGAGGCTGCCTTCAAACCCGAAAGACTCTCAGCCTTATACGACTGTCCTCTACAAGTCTCGAAAACGCCTAGAGGTTATTGGCGAGTCGAACTCGATACGTAAGCGATCGAATTGCTATTTCGATAATGACTCGAGCGTTGGCTCAATCGGCTTAACTTCCAAAGGTATCTTGCTGGGAATCTCCGGAGCAGGTGCCGATGGCTGTACCATCTCGACGGCTGGCAAAGCCTCTGGGGAACCAACCGAGCCCATCGCTGGAGTCCCAACGCTAGTCGGGTCGAACCCACCAGCGCTGATCCGATCTCGAACGACCACTTCCTCTGGGTTGTCCCTGGGCGTAAAGTATCGGCCTTGCTCATAAGCTCCCGAGAGCATCGATCCATTGAGAGGTTCTTCCGATAGTGAAACTTGGTTGTAGTTCAGCAACGATCCCTTCTCGCGATGGAAGTCGCGAATCGCCAAGTTGTAATCGACCAGCGATCGGAAAAAGGAACTGGTGCTATTGGCAAGCTGCTGCTGGGCCTGGAGCAGGAAGTTGATATTGATCAAACCCTTCTCGTAGCGATTGCGAAGCACCTCAACCTGCAACTTGTCTGCCTCAATCCGGTTGTAATTGATCTGCATCTGCTCATAACTACGCGAGATCTGACGTGCCGCGTTGCTCAAATCGTGAGAGATTCGCAGTTGCTGCTCTCTAAGAACAGCCACTTCGCGTGCCAAATTCAACTGGGCATGCCGCACCGCCGCCGACGCTTGCCTCAGACCCACGTTATAAGACCATTCAAAGCCGCCTTGCCACTCTTGATAATCCCCAGTGCCAAGGTTTGCAAAGAAACTATCGGTCGGTTCGTTCGGATTTCGCGCACCGAACAAATGATCCCCAAGCCCTCGATAGCGATAGCGCGTCAATGCATCAAAACGAGGTCGTTTGTTGAGCCTTGCTGCGATGAGTTCCAACTCCCGCCGCTTGATCGTCCACTCTTGGCGGCGAACCTCAACTCGGTCGCCTGGATTCCAATCATGTACCGAAGTCTCTGCTCTGCACCGTACAAACCGTTGGTGCCCGACAAAGCGTCGTTCAATTGCGATGCAAACAAATAGTAGTTCGAACGAGCTTGTGCCTCCGCATCGGCCTCACCTCCTCGATATCCTACCTTCTGCAATTCGCGAATCCGCTGCCATGTGCGAAGCGCATTCTCGCGTCCAGAGATCTGAGCCTCCAAGGCACGATAAGCGAAATACAACTCCCAATAAGCTGTCTCGACGTCGTTGATGAGTCGAACCACCCCGTTCTCGAAATCCGCCAGCGAAATATCGGTGTTGATTCGTGCAATGAGCACGCCGTTGTACTGCCCAATCACACCACTAGGTCCAGCAATGCGGTTGTAAGTCGTTCCAGCACCCTGCATCAAAGGCTGACGGTATTCTGCCTCCAAAAATCCACTAAAGTCACTCTCGTACTTTCGGTTCGGCCGGTTGTTGCGGTCGTAAGCGATATTGCTACGCAAGGCAAACGTCGCACCCGTTGCGGTCCGCTTTTGGATCTGATTGATGTTCGTCCCAAGCGTTTGGTTGAATGCAAAGACTCCCAACAAATCAGCAATCTCAGGTGGCAAGCCCTGCGGAGAGAAGTTTTGGGGTAAGTCGTTCTTCTGCCAAAACAGCTGCGATGAAACCGAAGCATCAAAGGCCGCTAAGGCCGCTTGCGTTCCACCCAAAGGATTCAAGTCCGTTAGAGCCGGATCGATCTGTGTGGGCGATCCCTGCGGAGCCGTGACCACCGTACCACCGAGATTTCTCAGAACCTCGCTGTTTTGCAAAGCCATCTGAATCGCGTCTTGCAAACTCAATTCCATCGCCGGCAACTCCGCCGGGTTCTCAATCGCAAACGGATTGAGCGACTCTGGAATCTGTGTCAATGTGCAACTCGATGGAACAGGTTCCTCGATCCGCGTGATAAAGTCCTGGTAATATGAAACATTCTTGGAATCACGCCAAGCATGATAGCGATCCACCGGATGGCAACCCGTCAGCACGACGCTTCCCAAGCAACCTCTTAGAATCCATTCACGCAACGTCTTCCGCGATAACCTTACCATGGTATCCCCTGGTCACTTCGAGACACGCCGATGCTAGCAATAGGCAAAACCCCACTTGGGCTCAACCCATCAGGCCAGCACACCTAGTTCGTCCTATCGGACTAGAGCCCATGAACTCTGCACGATCCGCACACCAGGAATAAAACATTTTCCAGGCATAAACGGCAAAGCTTACCCAGACCACCCAAAATGAAACATCACACTAGGCTTGGCGACGCTGAGCCATGTAATACCGCCAGTAGAAGGTCGGATTTAGCAGGAGCTTTCCAGGACCTCGGTATACCCTAACGATGGGCTCGCCCGCAGTGAATCGACCCAAAAAGTTCTCCGTCGGTCGTTGCATCGAGAATCTCACACTCGCCATCCGACCGATGACACACTCCCCATCGACGACGACTTCCTGATCCTCGGCCAAATCGATCTCCTCGACCGGACCTTTGGTCGTAACGACCACCTTGCCCTCACCGCTGACCTGGCTTTGCAAATAAACAAGTCCTTCGCCAGCCCAAAGGGATGTCAATAATCGCTCCTTGAAAAACTTTAAATCGACAGAGCCTTCGCTAGCCCAATAAGCCCCCTTTTCTAATATCCACGATTGGCCTTGTAGCTCTAGTACATGAAATCCACCCAAGGAAGACTCAAGCGTGATGACTCCAGACCCAGTGTACGTAGGCCTATAGACCGACTCTCCCGACATCCAAGACGACACAAGGCTACCGATCGAAGGGATCAACTGGGAATGGATTCGGATATTGCCGATCAAGTAATTGAGCGCTCCGGATTCGCACCGAACCATCTCTTGGTTCAGATGGATCTCAACGTAATGCATTCCCTCTAACTGTTTGATCAGAAACTTTGCCATGTTGCGATCACCCGGCCCGTTGCCGCAGACCAGTACTCTTGGCAGGCTTCGAACAACAGATGCACCTATGCTCCTCCGTCGATCGATCCATCGTCACTCTCCGCTGCTTGCCAAAGATGTTCCAGTCCATCGAATGCAGGACATATCCTAGCCCGCCATACAAACCTACAAAAACAATCAGCGCGGGCTTCCAACCCAAGTACCAAAGAGATATCAGACTTAGCACCAGCGATGCGATGAGCCAAGCTGGCCAATACCCATCGACAGGTTCAAGATATTCCAAAGGCTGTTCTTGCTTCTTGGATACCGGATTGCATACCGCACAGACCCATTTGCCGTAGTACCCACAATCCTGATTGGTACATTGCAAAATCGCATCGTCGGCACTCAAATGGGCTCGGCAATGGTAGCAGAAAAAACTTCGACATTGGGTGCAATGATAAGCATCCGCATGAACATCGCTACCGCAGATCGGGCACTGTGTGGTGTTGCCCAGTCGGGCCAACTCCAACTTGGGAGTCTCCTCGGGTTGTTGGTCAATTTGGATGCTCGGATCGGCAGAGTCTGGATTGCTCATCGGTTCAATGGCTAGTTTCAGTGGTTTAGCAGGCCGTTTTGATCAAGCCACTCTAACTAGAATCTATGGAAACTCAATCGACTAGCCATAAATCTTCACCCCATAGCCCGATCACGCTGATCGCAACGCCCCGAAACCTAGAGTAAGATTCCCCTAGTGATTTGTCGCAAATTCCCCACCGTCCACGGAATCCTCTGTTGTAGTCAACCATGCAATCCTCAACCCAATTCTTTCGCTTGACCGCAGGATTACTCGTTTCCTTTGCGATCCAGGTCCTGCCATGTCTGGTCTTTGCTCAAACAAGCGTCTCTCCCCTGGCTGGTTCCAAACCGAACATCCTGGTGATTCTCACCGACGATCAAGGATTTGGAGACACCTCTGGACACGGCCACCCAAACCTAAAGACTCCCAATCTCGATCGTCTCGAACGCGAAGGCCGTAGCTTTAAAAACTTCTTCGTCTCTCCAACCTGCTCTCCGACTCGCTCGGCATTAATGACCGGTCGGCACGAATTCTTCAACGGCGTAACCCATACGATCCTCGAACGCGAACGACTTACCCTCGATGCCGTCACGATCGCTCAAGTCCTCCAGCAAGCCGGATACCGCACCGGTGCATTTGGCAAATGGCACTTGGGGGACCAAGACCCCTATCAACCTAACCAACGTGGCTTCGACGAATCGTTCATCCACGGTGGCGGTGGTATCGGGCAAACGTTCCCAGGTAGCTGCGGCGATGCTCCTGGCAACAGCTACTTCAATCCCACCATTTCCCACAACGGTGTCTTTGAAAAAACCCAAGGCTACTGCACCGACGTGTTCTTTGATCGAGCCCAAAATTTCATCGCATCGACCCAAGCTCAACCAAGCAAACAACCCTTTTTCTGTTGGCTTGCAACCAACGCACCGCACGATCCCTACAACGCCAAGCCCGAGGATGCTGCTCGGTTTGCATCCCTGGATGTCGACGACAAACTCAAAAACTTCTACGGGATGATCGAGAACATCGACGCGAACGTAGGCAAGATGCTCGACCATCTCGATGCATTAGGAATCGCCGACAACACGCTGGTGATCTTCATGAACGACAACGGCTCGGCGATCGGCACCCAGCGGTACAACGCTCAGATGCGAGGTGCTAAGGGTACGGCTTGGCTCGGTGGAACCCGCGCCAATGCCTTTTGGCGTTGGCCCAAATCGATCACACCGGGCGAATCTCAAGCACTCACGGCCCACATCGATCTGTTCCGCACACTCGCTGCGCTCGCAGGAGTGGAACTAAACGAAGTAGCAAACAAGCAGGCTCACGGGCGAAATCTTCTGCCTCTCTTGCAGAACCCGCAATCGCCCTGGGAAGACCGATTCCTGATGACCCACTTTGGTCGCTGGGCAAAAGGGGATAAACCCGACACCCAAAAATATCGACAAGCCGCCGTGCGAAACACCAGATACACCTTGGTCAGCCCCCAAGGCTCAAAGAATCCAGATTGGCAACTCTACGATGTCATCGCCGATCCAAGCCAATCCAAAAACATCGCAAGCGACCATCCCGAAATCGTCGCGATGCTTTCAAAGGAGTTCGAATCTTGGTGGACTGCCGTGCAACCCTATCTGGTCAACGAACAAGCGATCCCAGTGGCCGAAAATCCTTTCAAAGTCAAATATCGGCAGCAGTTTCCCGATCCAACTTCGAATGCTCCTGCTGTCAAAAGGCCAAACATTCTTTGGGTGATTGTCGAAGACATGTCGGCCCACTTTGGATGTTATGGCGAAAAGACGATCGCCACTCCTAACGTCGATGCGCTTGCAAGCCGTGGCACACGCTTTAGCAAAGCCTTCGTCACGGCTCCGATCTGCAGCATTTCACGCTCGGCGCTGATCACCGGCAACTACCAAACCGCTTATGGCCTACAGAACCATCGCTCCAGTGTGCCGGGGCATCCGATCTATCTGCCACACGATACGCCTTTGGTACCTGAACTGTTCAAACAAGCCGGATACCACGTCAACAACCTCACCTGGGAGCATTTCCTTAAAGAGGATGCTGAGCTCAAAAAGAACCCCGAGGTTCCAATCGCTAAGACCGATTACAACTTTGAATGGAAGCCAGAGAAATGCTACGACAAGAACCACTGGACACTCAAGAAACCAAACCAACCCTTCTTCGTTCAGATCCAGTTAAATGGTGGCAAGTTTCGGGGCCAAGCCCCCAAGGAAGCTTGGCCAGCTCGCGTCCTCAAAGAGTTAGGGAGCATCACCTCCAGCGAAGCTGTCAAGTTACCAGCCTATTTGCCAGAGCATCCCGTGATCCGCGAGGACTGGGCGCAGTACCTCGATTGCGTACGTTACACCGACTATCAATTAGGAACGATCGTCGATCGGCTCAAGCAATCCGGGGAACTGGACAACACGGTCGTCTTTTTCATGACCGACCATGGGATCAGCCATGTGCGAAACAAGCAGTTTCTCTACGACGGTGGGATCCATGTACCGCTTGTGATCGCAGGGCCAAAAGTTCCAACCGGTAAGGTGCGAGAGGATCTTGTCGAGCATATCGATTTGGCGGCAACAAGCTTGGCGATGGCCGGGATTGCAAAGCCTGGGCGGATGAATTCGCAAGACATTTTCGGATCGAGTTACAAGCCCCGTGAAGCGGTCTTTGCGGCCCGCGATCGGGCTGACGAAACAGTCGATTGGATCCGAAGCGTCAGAACGGAAAAATACAAATACATACGCAACGGGTTTCCCAGCCGACCGTATCTGCAGCCAAACAACTATAAAGACTCCAAGGCGATTGTCCAAGCCATGAGACAATGGCATGCACAAGGCAAGCTCAATGCCGCCCAATCGTTGATCATGGCCCAGACTCGAGAGATCGAAGAGCTTTACGATCTTGAGAAAGATCCCGATGAGCTCAATAACTTAGCCAAAGACGCCACCTATGGATCGCAGTTAGCGGAACTCCGAGGCCGACTCATCGATTGGCAGAAACGTACTGGGGACAATGGCCTGATCGAGACTCCGGAGATCTACGATGCAGAGGCTGGGGCGGATCATCTAGAGGGGGGTAAGGGGAATCGTTCGCCGGAGTACCAAAAGAACCTCGAGCTCATGAAGCGTTGGTACACCGAAAAACCATTCGTGCCGTTAACCCCCTAATATCTTGCGGCGAAGCAGCTAAACAGCCACCGCGATGAGCTACTTCTTGATGTCCGAAAAAACTTCCTCAAACTTCTTGAGCTTCGGTACGATCACCGCCCGGCAATACCCCTGGTTGGTGTTGAGGTTGAAGTAGTTCTGATGGTAATCTTCCGCTGGATAAAACACATCCAGTGCAGTGATCTCCGTGACGATCTTCCCATCAAACACCTCCTTGTTGAGCTTGTCCTTGTACTCCTGCGCAACTCTCTTTTGCTCCTCGTTCTCATAGAAAATCGCAGAACGGTACTGAGTCCCTTCATCATATCCCTGACGATTCAGGGTCGTTGGATCATGCGTCTTCCAATGGATCTCTAACAACTTCGCAAAAGACACAACCGAAGGATCAAACTCGACCTGGATGACCTCGGCATGACCCGTCGTCCCGGTACACACCTGCTTGTAAGTCGGATTCTTGACTTTACCTCCCGTATATCCGGAAACAACCTTTTGAACTCCTTTGACCCTTTGAAAAACTGCCTCCGTACACCAAAAACAGCCGCCGCCAAACGTCGCTTTTTCCAATTTTTTCTCCTTGGTCTCTCCCGCAGGTGTGTTCTGGGCTCCCGCCATCGGGGTCAGAAATACAACGAACATTAAACAAACTAGAGTTCTTCGGGTAACTTCCATCGGTTTCCTCACTTGGTTGATATCGTCGGTACCTCAAGGTCTGAATCGTCAATCATCGCAAACCATTGTATGCGATCCGCAAGGTCCGGAAACAGCTCTCGTAAAGACCCGAGCGCGACCATTTTCGTTCGTACTCGATGGATTTGTGGGGTAAACTAACCGAAATGCGAATCCGACTTGATCCCTGCAATTGCAATCAAAACCTAAATGGAATCGGCTATCCAGGTTCCCGTAGGGATTTCCTGCGCTCTTTGGGGGGAGGTTTCGGGATGCTCGCCTGTGGTGCCCTTGAAAATTCGCTCCGTGCTCAGTCGCCTGTAGAGAAGCCTTACGCTGTACGATCACCCCACTTTGCGCCTCGCGCCCGATCGGTGATTTTCCTTTTCATGGTCGGTGGCCCATCCCAAATCGATACCTTCGATTACAAACCTCTGCTCGAAGAGCTCGACGGAAAACCCGTTCCTAGTTCATTCCGCGAAGCACTCAACGCCACCCGCCATGCCAACGTCTTTCACGGTTGCGATGATCTGATCCTTAAAAGCCCTTTTGCCTTCAAGCAACACGGCCAGTCAGGGTTGTGGGTCAGCGAACTCATGCCCCACACTGCTCAGCATGTCGACGAACTATGCTTCATCCACTCGATGCAAGCCGATAGCAACAATCATGCACCAGCAAGCTACCAACTCCACACAGGCGATGTCCGAGCCGGAAAAGCAAGTTTAGGATCCTGGGTCACCTATGGTCTGGGAAGTGAATCTGAAGATCTACCGGGCTACGTCGTTCTCTTCGATGCCGGTCCCCTGGGCGGTTCGGCCAACTACACCAACGGGTTTCTTCCTCCGGCCTTCCAACCGACTCGATTTCGATCTTCAGGTCCCCCGTTGCATCACCTCGTTCCCCAACCGGAATTCGCCTCAGGGCAAACGCAATCCCTCGAATTGCTCGAAAAACTCAATCGGATCCACCGTGGCCAATACGAGGAGCTCCACTCAGAAACATCCCAGCTCGATGCTCGTATCGCCACTTACGAACTGGCCTACCGCATGCAAGCTTCAGCCATGCAAGTCGGTCGGCTCGAAGACGAACCACAACACATTCATCAACTTTACGGTCTGAATGATCCCGATGTTCGCACCCAGAGTTTTTCTCGAAAATGCTTGCTGGCCCGCAGACTTGTCGAAAAAGGTGTACGTTTCGTGCAACTCTACGACATGCCCGATAAAGACGGTTGGGACGCGCACTCGAAATTGGTCGAGAATCATAAACCACGGGCCAAGTGGACGGATGTCGGAGTTGCAGGTCTCCTTGCAGATCTTCGGCAACGCGGACTTTTGGACTCCACACTGGTGATCTGGGCCAGCGAATTTGGTCGCACTCCGATGAAGCAAGGGGACTTGGGCCGACAACACAACGCCGCCGGATTTACCATTTGGATGGCCGGTGGCGGTATCCGCAAAGGACTCCGAATAGGGTCGACCGACGAAATCGGTTTAATGGCTACCGAGCGGCCAGTCCAATTCCGCGACTTGCACGCCACCATCCTCACGGCCCTGGGGCTAGACTTCGAACGATTATCGTTTGAAGTCAGCGGTCGCGATGAGCGAATCACGGGTGTCGCAGGTTCGGCAAAACCGCTGATGGATATTCTCCTATGAGACTAAGCCAAACCATCAAACCCATTGGAACGGTGAAACGAATACTCGTATACACGTTGATCACCCTTGTTTGCTCCATAAGTTTATTCGCACAAGACGACAAACCGAAAACCATCGGATCGGCATTGCAGGACCCTACCAATCCGATCGCTGAATTGTTTGCAGGCGAGCGGCTCGATCTATGGTCCTTGCAACCGATCCAAGCCCCATCGATCGACCCACAAGCAGCCCAAGGCTTCGAGCACCCGATCGATCTGCTTTTGTCCAATGGCTCTGCTGCCGACGCATCCGAGGTTTCAGTGCAAGCCACCAAGGAAAAACTCCTCCAGCGACTGAGTTTGGATCTCATCGGACTCAGAGCGTCCTACCAGCAGATCAAGAGTTTCATGGAGGATCAGTCTCCAGAAGCGATCGACAAACAGATCGATGGATTATTAAGCGATCCACGGTTCGGAGAGCATTGGGCTCGGTTTTGGCTCGACACCGTACGCTACAGCGACAGCAACGGCTTTGATTGGGATGAGTATCGGAAAGAAGCTTGGCGATACCGTGATTTTGTTATCAGAGCCTTCAATGAAGACTTACCCTACGATCAGTTTGTTCTTTGGCAACTGGCCGGAGATGAGTTGCTCGAAGGTCCCGCAGAAACACAATCCCAGCTCGATCAATTGCTTGCGACGGGATATCTAAGACTTGGTCCTTTTGACAATGCCGCCAAGCTCTTTAACGAACAGGATCGCGCTCGCTCCGAGGTCTTAACCGATCTGACCGAGACGACTGGAGCGGCCTTTTTGGGCCTAACCCTATCGTGTTGTAGATGCCATCATCACAAGACCGATCCACTGAGCCAGCAGGACCATTATCGCTTCAGGGCCTTCTTTGCTGCGACTGCATTCGATGAATCGACGTCGATCTTGCTCGAACCCGAGCAAAGACTTATTGACGAACACAACCAAAAAATAGATCAGATGATCGAGCCGATTCAGGCCAACAGCGATGCGGTGGATCAAAAGGCCAAGCAAGAGCGGATCGACCAGCTCCGCGCCCAAAAGCGTACGAAGCTCACAGGTTTATTGGCATGCGATGACATCCAACATATCGACGCGATCCACGTGCTTGACCAAGGCAACCATCAAAAACCACTCGAAGAAGTCCAACCCGGATTCCCAAGCGTTCTGTTTCCAAATCCACCAGATATACAGGCACCAAACCCAAGCAAGTCCACTGGCCGGCGATTGGCGTTGGCCAAGTGGATCGTCAGCAAGCAAAATCCTTGGGCGGCGCGTGTGATCGTCAACCGCGTGTGGCAAAATCTCTTTGGGCAAGGCTTGGTTGCTACGCCGAATGACTTTGGGATCACAGGATCGGCACCCGTATCAAGAGAACTGCTCGATCATCTTGCGGTCTATCTTGTCGAGCATGATTGGTCGATCAAATCCCTGATCCGATACATCGTCACTTCGCGAGCATACAGAGCTGAAGTCGGAACTTGGAGGAAACTTCGGAGGCTCAGTGCCGAGCAGATGCGAGATGTGTTACTGCAAGTCACCGGAGAGTTGCAACATCGCAGTGGCGGCCCACCGGTTTGGCCGCCGGTGAGCGAAGATGTTCTGCAAGCCAATCCGGCGGTTTTGGACGACAATGAGACAAAGACCAAGGGTTGGTATCCATCACCTGAGAGCCAGTTAACGGTGCGCAGTGTTTATTTAATCCAAAAGCGCACGGTTCGAATCCCCTGGATGGAGACTTTCGATTTACCGGAGAACACCGTCTCATGCGCTAGGCGGGATGTCTCGATCGTGGCACCCCAAGCCTTAGCCATGCTCAATGCGGATTGGGTGTGGTCTGCGGCCAAGCAGTCTGCTCGCAACACAGACAGCGATGAGCTTTTCCGTGTTCTCTTGAGCCGCGAGCCGACAGCTCAAGAGCAATTAATTTGTCGATCCTATTTGGACGAAGGTCGAACGCTCGAGGAGTTGTCATTGGTCTTGCTTAACTCGAACGAACTGGCATTCGCACCCTAACGCTTGGGGCTGGGCAGCGGCTACTTAGGCCGCACACGAGTCCTGACGGAGGCTTCAATAGTAGTCAATGACGTTGACCAGCATGAACCAAGTGCTCATCGATCTTTTGCGAACGGCTGGGTAAAGAACCTCGAACCCCTGTATTTGGCCCGTATATCGACGACATCCGCGTCCCTTCGAGTAGGAGTCCGCATAGGAGCATTTTCGATACGAAGCCAATGCCGGAATGGCGCACAAGATGAATCGTGGAGCTATTTAGAACTTGCGATTCAACGAAAATTGGATTTCGGAGTCAAAAACGCGATCAGGGGTGTCACGCAGAGGCACGACGACTCCGACACGAAGAGCGGAAAGAGATCCAAGCTGAGCTTGAATCCCCGATGTGAGATTCAACAAATCCTGACGGTTCGCCGAGTTGGATAATTCGCCGACTAAGAATGAGCTGTTTCCAAGCTGGATTCTGTCAGTGTCCTGAATCGTTGTCGTGTAGTGTAGTTCAAAGATTGCTGCTAAGCCTGTAACAACGGGTCGCTGGTCGTCTTGCCAAATCCACCTGCCTAAACCGATATCGGTTTGCAATAGATTCTGTTCGTTGAAAACCCCTACAAGTCCGTTTTGATTAACAACCTCATTGCCCGATGCGGCAAAGTTCATCTGACCAAAAGATTGCATGAACCATTGATCGGAAAGATACATCGTGCCGGCCACAAAAGGAATCAAACGCACACCCTGGTTTCGAACGGTAAGTAACTCATTGGCGAAAGGTACCGTAGTTCTTGTCTGCAAATCGCTTCCCGTAGGAAGTCCGATTCCAAGGCCCGTCGAGAATGCGAGGTCTTGATCCCCATAGACGAGTCCTTTAAGAAACATCGTCAAGTTACCAACGTTCCCAAGTTCCGATTCCGAAATCGAATTGCTAAGATTGAATCCGCTGAGTAAGGGCATGCGAACATCGATCGACATGTTGCCATCGAAAAAAGTTTTCTCCAGTCCTGCTACGTAGCGATGCAAATCGATCGATTGGCTCGATGCGGGGCCAAAACCATTCGAGGACGAAATCGCGTTGAAGAACCCGTTATAGACGAAGTAAACGCGATCGACAGGAACCGCCGAATTGTTCTCGGCAATGTTATAACTGCCTCCGCCCCCAAGCGGTGCTTGGTATGCCTCTGTAGGAACTTCGGCGCTACCCTGTCCTCCTTGAGTCCTGAAACTGATCAATGGCGGAAGAGTGTCCCCGAACATATTCGGAGCGCGTGCAACCCGGGACGAAGCACTTCGCGAGGAACCTCTCAAAAGGTTTCTTGAGGATATCGAAGGACTTGTGCCTGCCGAGGCAGAAGGATTTCGCGTGAGAGGGTTATTGGTTCCAGGATTGACACTACTTGTCGTCGGCGAGGATTCCTGTGGCGTTGGACGTAAAGATAAAGGCCCCTGGGCATATAAATCGACTGGAGAGACGATTCCGACAGCGAAGACACAAGTCAGCCCCAGTGCAAGTCTACTGCGATTCTCAAACATGGCGTTGTGCACCTTTTAAAATCTTCGAATCCCTATCATTTCAAGCAAGAACCCTAAACGATGCAACGCTATGAGATAGCTAGCATTTATTCCAACAACATAGGCTTAAGGAGTGCATGTTGCTAAGGGTCAATTCGGGTGCTGGGCAGGATAAGCTCCATCGATTTTCGGATATTCAAAAGATTAGGCATTGGAGGACCGTGGTCCAATAATTGAACAACGCTGGGGATCGCCCCCGCGCTGACGTTTGAGGAATGCTAGCGATCTATGTTCTTCCAACTCGGGGAATGTCCCCGCTGAATACGGCCAAATCGACTGGTTGACGGTGAGCTTTTCCGTACTCTCATGAGCCGCGATCCCACAGCTCAAGAGCAAATGATTTGTCGATCCTATTTGGATGAACGATTTGCGATTTTCAGCGCAGCTCGATAGCGACTTTCTGCAAGACACCGTTGAAGCTGTTTTTTCGGCCTTCGCCGTATCCTTCATCGACCGGTGTACCGGTATCGATTCCGGTATCTGCCGTATCGTCGAGCGAAAAAGTATTCGCGTGCGTCTTGGATATGGTACCTTCACCGATCATCTTGCCATCGAGATAGAGCGTGGCTTTCCCACCCGCTCCGCGACCGCCAGCGGCGGTTGTCTTATCGTAGTCGAAGGCCATCTTGATCGTATGCTTGCCATCGCTCATGGCTTGGTTTCCTGATACGCGGAAGACTTCCAGGCCGAGAAAATTGTAGGTGTAGATTGGTTTTCCGTGATCGACCCATAGAGCCCAACCGCCGAAGCGACCGCCCTGAGCCAGGAGCACGCCATGGTTCTTGTCCCCTTTGACTTCCAATTCCGCGACAAGGTCAACCGATGTGTTCTTGACGTTGATGAAAGCGTTCTCGGACATATAAACCATGCCGGGGTAAACGGTCAGTTTGGTTTTGCCATCCATCAAATCCGGTCGGCCTGCAACTTTAGGATCAAACCTCTCGATGGTTCGATCATCGATCGGCAAAACCTTATGCTCGATGGCCTCCTTGGTAAATAACGCTTGCAACTCGGCGAGCTTTTGAGGGTTATCAGCCGCCAAGTTTTTGCTCATGCTAAAGTCGTTTTCGACATGGTAAAGTTCCCAAACGTCGTCTGTAAGGGGATGACGAGGCATGGCCTCCCAAGGTGCCTTGTGGATCGTCCCTGCGAACCAACCGTCATGGTAAACGGCGCGGTTGCCGGCTATCTCGAAGTACTGCGTCTTGCGTCGATCGGGTGCCTCTGGCGCATCGAAGCTGTAAGCCATGCTAACACCTTCGATCGGAAGCTGCTTAACACCGTTGACTTCTTTGGGGGCTGGTACTTTAGCGGCTTCAAAAACGGTTGGTGCAAGATCCACGACGTGATGAAATTGGTCGCGAACTTGCCCCTTGGACTTGATCCCTGCAGGCCAGTGACAGACCATACCGTTTCGAGTTCCGCCGAAGTTGCTTGCGACCTGTTTGGTCCAAGTAAAGGGTGTGTTGCCAGCTACCGCCCAACCGGCAGCAAAGTGATTGAAGCACTCGGGTCCACCCCACTGATCGATTTTCTCGAGCATGAACTTGGTCGATTCGGCAACTCCATTAAAATAAGTCCCTTCGTTGAACATCCCTAACATACCACCTTCGGCACTGGCTCCATTGTCACCGACGACGTAGATGATCAGTGTGTTATCGAGCTCCCCAAGATCAGCGATGCTTTGCACGAGCCGACCAACTTCATGATCCGTGTGCGATGCGAACGCTGCGAAGACTTCCATTTGTCTTGCGAATAATCGCTTTTCGTCGTCGGTGAGATCTTTCCAATCCTTGATCGCCTCAGGCTTAGGTGCCAGTTTCGTCCCCTTGGGAACCACGCCAAGTTCGATTTGGCGAGCCAGAGTCTGTTCTCGCAGAACATCCCAACCCATGTCGAACTTACCTTTGTACTTCTCGATCCATTCCTTAGGCGCGTGGTGCGGTGCGTGTGTCCCACCAGTGGCGAAATACATAAAGAATGGTTTATCGGGGGTGAGAGATTGCTGAGCACTCACCCAAGCGATTGCGCGCGAGGTCATATCGGTTGTGAAGTGGTAATCCTCTTGATCCTCGGGTTTGCGCATCGGGGTTGTTCCGTGGACAATCATCGGATCCCATTGATTGGTTTCGCCTCCGATGAATCCGTAGAATTCGTCGAATCCGGAACGAGTTGGCCAGCGATCAAACGGTCCGCTGACGCTTACCTCCCAAGGCGGGGTTTCGTGGTACTTACCCCAAGCCGACGTGGAGTAGCCATTCATGCGAAGGACTTCGGCCATTGGAGTGATGCTCTGTGGCCGTATGCCTGTATTGCCTGGGAACGCGGTGGCGACTTCCATGATCGCTCCAGCGTTGTTGCTGTGGTGGTTGTATCCTGTAAGGAGTGCGGTCCTGGTGGGACTACATAGTGCGGTGGTATGAAATCGGTTGTACTTCAGACCGTTGTTAGCGAGTTTCTCCAAGGTTGGCATTATGCAAGGCCCACCAAAGGCGCTTGAGTGTCCAAAACCGATATCGTCGATCAGGACCAAGACGACATTGGGTGCTCCCTCGGGTGCTTTGACGTCCCACCTAGCTGGAGCCTTGGCACTCCTCGCATCGAGTTCTTTGTAGACCTTGGGTGCCGGTTCTTGAATAGGCAGGATGTTTCGATCTAGAGATTGGGCTTGGATCCCCTGGGAAAGCAAGGCAACGAGCGGGAAGCTCATCCATTTGGCGATCAGAATCAACGACTTGCGGCTTCGCAGCATGTTTAGCTCATGGGGACGAATGATCTGTATGGCGTGAACGGTAAGGGACATTTAGTAGTGTATCTCTTTTGGAGAGGAAGAAAAATAACATACAAGACACTGCGTAGATTTACGTGCCTGTATTAAACACAAGGGACTGTCCCCGTATAAAAAAAGAGACACTTAAAATCAGGGACAGACCCTGAGTTTTGGGTGTTTTGAAATGGGGACAGACCCTGAGTTGAAAGTGGGGGTAATGCGAGCATTTTTTTCGTGGC